>NZ_NPJM01000009.1:0-105787 GCF_002251455.1 Prevotella sp. P4-51 | reverse complement strand
AAACATGGGATCTAATATAGATTTATGAATATTAATTCCGATATCAACAAAGGTAAATCAGATTTCAATAATCTTAATTTCTGATTTAATAATCACAATCATAAAATATCCTTTACTTTTGTTGTTTGTTCTAAAAAAATGCTTTAACTTTGTAAAACGTATAAAAATGGCCATTTTTGGCCCTCTTAAACCCATTAACAGAAAATGAAGGACAGAATTAAGCAGATTATGGAAGCCCAGAGGTTGACCCAACAGGAGTTTGCCAACACCCTCGAGTTGTCTCCCGCCACCCTCAGCAGCATCTTCAATGGTCGTACCAACCCTACCCTTAACATTGTCGACGCGATAAAGAAAAAGTTTCCTGCCATCTCTACCGACTGGTTGATGTTTGGCAACGGTTCGATGTATGGAGACCATTCCGGCGACATTGCCCAGGGCCATGACTCCGCTCCCGATGGCGGTGAACAGGTTATCGATTTCGGCGATGCCCCTCAGACGGCTCCCACCCCATCGGCTGTCAATCGTGCCCAACAGCAGGGTCAACAGCCCACTGCTGTAGTGATGAAAAATATTTACAAAGCTCAACGCAATATCACCGAAATTCGTATCTTCTACGATGACCAGACCTGGGAAACTTTTGTACCCAAAAAGTGATTATTCGCAAAATAATAAGTAATTTTGCAGCATATAATTATATGTACGCGCGTGAGACGCCTGACGGCGTCTTCACGTGTCATCATCAAATTGCAGTGTTACTTATAAAACTCTATTTATGAAGAAGGCTTGCTTGGACTTGACCGTAAGTTCCATCGACCACCTCAACGAGAAGTACGTACTCATCAAGTTGACTTCTCAGGACGCCATGCCGCCTATGGCGCCTGGTCAGTTTGTTGAGGTGAAGGTAGAAAAGTCTCCCAATACTTTTCTGCGTCGTCCTATATCCATTCACAATTTTGATGCCGAGACCAACGAACTTTGGCTCCTTGTCGCCCGTATTGGCGACGGTACCCGCCAGATGGGCGAGCTCCATGTCGGCGATACCCTCAACTGTGTCCTTCCTTTGGGCAATGGCTTCACCATGCCCGACACTGCCGACAAGCGTCTGCTTCTGGTTGGCGGCGGCGTGGGTGTGGCCCCTCTGCTCTATTTCGGAGCCGAGATAAAGAAGATGGGCGGCCGTCCCTCGTTCCTTCTTGGCGCTCGCACCAAGACCGACCTGCTCCAGTTGGAGCTTTTCGAGGCGCTGGGCGATGTCTATGTCACCACCGAAGACGGCAGCTATGGTGAGCGCGGATTTGTCACCAATCACTCGGTGCTGCAGACCACGCATTTCGACCAGATATCCTGCTGTGGTCCCAAGCCGATGATGAAGGCTGTAGCCGCCTATGCCACCAAGCACGACGTAAGCTGCGAGGTGTCGTTGGAGAATATGATGGCCTGTGGTCTGGGTGCTTGTCTGTGCTGTGTAGAGAAGACTATTGAGGGCAATTTGTGTGTATGTAAAGATGGTCCGGTGTTAAATATTAAGAAACTGTTATGGCAAGTCTAAATGTAAAGATAAATAACCTGGAACTCTCCAACCCGGTAATGACCGCATCGGGCACTTTCGGGTATGGATTGGAGTTTGCCGACCTCGTGCCTCTGCATGAGATTGGCGGCATTATCGTCAAAGGAACCACCCTGCGTCCACGCGAGGGCAACGACTATCCCCGTATGGCCGAAGTCGCTTCGGGTATGCTCAACTGTGTGGGTCTGCAGAACAAGGGTGTCGATTATTTTTGCTCCCACATCTATCCGCAGATTAAGGATATCGACACGCGGATGATTGTCAACGTCAGCGGCAGTACGCCAGAAGACTATGCCGAGTGTGCCGCCCGCATCGACGCCCTCGACAAGATACCTGCCATCGAGCTCAATATCTCTTGCCCCAATGTCAAGGACGGTGGAATGGCCTTCGGCGTGACTTGCGCCGGCGCCACGAGTGTGGTCAAGGCCGTGCGTGAGCGTTATCACAAGACGCTCATCGTAAAGCTATCGCCCAATGTGACCGATATTGCCGAGATAGCCCGTGCCTGTGAGGCTGAAGGCGCCGACAGCGTGTCGCTCATCAATACTCTCATGGGTATGGCCATCGACACCGAGCGCCGTTGCCCCAAGCTGAGTATCGGTACCGGCGGACTGAGCGGTCCTGCCGTCAAGCCTGTTGCCCTGCGCATGGTGTGGCAGGTGGCACGTGCCGTCAAGATACCTGTCATCGGACTTGGCGGTATCTCTTCGGCCCAGGATGCCATCGAGTTCCTTATGGCTGGAGCCACAGCCATAGAGATAGGCACAGCCAACTTCATAGACCCCGCCATCGCCTACAAGGTAAAGACCGGTATCAACGATTGGCTCGACAGCCATGGCTGTGCTTCGGTACAGGAGATTATCGGCGCCGTCAATGCTTAGACAGTGACTGCAGGCCGACTGGCTCTGCATAGTGGATAATGAATGATAGCAACCGTCAGCGGGCGACTCGCACGAGCGCTCTCTGGCGGTTTGCTTTTGATTATGGCCACCGCCACAACTCCGAAGGGCATCGCTCTGACTCCTCGGCTGACCATGCTCGGTGCCCTCGATATGATAAAAAAAATGAAAATCGTTGCCTCTGAATGAAAATTATGAAGAAATAGGGCGTTTTTCTTTTATTTTTGCTTAACTTTGCGCAGCTTTGAGCTTGTGTTATATGGCTTTGGGCTATGCCTCGTCATTGTGGCGGCGGTATATATTATAAATGTATAATCAATAATAGCAAATAGATTACAATCTGATGAAGCGTATTCAGTATATCATTTTATTGTTTTTGGGACTGAGTTTCTTATGGTCATGCAACGATACCGAGACCTATGCCGAGCGCAAGGCCAAGGAGCGCGCAGCCATAGGCAAGTATATTGCCGACTCGGCAGTAAACGTTATCAGCGAGGCCAAGTTCAAGGCCAATGGCTACAAGACCGACGTGTCTAAAAATGAATTTGTACTTTTCGAGAGCAATGGTGTCTATATGCAGATTGTGCGCCAAGGATGTGGCGAGAAGCTCAAGGATGGCGAGACCGCCTATGTGCTCTGCCGTTTCACCGAGCGCAACCTGCTCACCGACTCCATACAGCTTACCAACAATATCCTCTATTACTCTGACTATTACGACAAGATGTCAGTAACCAACACATCGGGCACCTTCACCGCATCGTTCGATACCAAGAAGTGTCTCATGTATCAGGTCTATGGCACCACCTCTGTACCTGGTGGATGGCTTGTGCCCTTTACCTACATCAATCTTGGGCGTCCGGAGAACGAGAACGAAGAGATAGCCAAGGTACGACTTATCGTACCGGCTGCCCAGGGACAGAGCTATGCGATGCAGACCGTCTATCCCTGTCTGTATGATATAACTTATAAACGCGGAAGATAACTTTTAAGTAATTATGACACTCATCAAATCCATTTCAGGTATTCGTGGCACCATAGGCGGTCACACCGGCGACACTCTCAACCCGCTGGACATCGTGAAGTTTACCACAGCCTATGCCACATTCATTGGCAAGACCAAGAAGACCAACAAGATAGTAGTAGGCCGTGACGCCCGCATCTCGGGCTCGATGGTCAATCGCGTCGTTTGCGGTACCCTCATGGGTATGGGCTTCGATGTCATTGATATCGGTCTGGCCACCACACCCACTACCGAACTGGCAGTGCGCATGAGCGGCGCCGATGGTGGTATCATCATCACCGCCAGCCACAACCCACGCCAGTGGAACGCCCTGAAGCTCCTCAATGCCGAGGGCGAATTCCTTACCGCTGCCGACGGTGCCGAGGTGCTCGCCATAGCCGAGGCCGAGGCTTTCGACTATGCCGACGTAGACCATCTGGGCCATTACACCAGCGACGACAGTTTCGACCAGCGCCATATCGACAGTGTGCTGGCTCTCGAGCTCGTTGACCGCGAGGCTATCCGCAATGCCCACTTCCGTGTGGCTGTCGACGCTGTCAACTCTGTGGGTGGCGTCATCCTGCCCCGTCTGCTCGACGCTCTGGGCGTAGAGTATACCATGCTCAATGGCGAGCCCACCGGAGATTTCGCCCACAACCCCGAGCCTCTGGAGAAAAACCTCGGCGGCATCATGAGCGAGGTTGCCAAGGGCGGTTACGACCTGGGTATCGTGGTCGATCCCGATGTAGACCGTCTGGCCTTCATTCAGGAAGACGGCAAGATGTATGGCGAGGAATACACCCTCGTGACCGTGGCCGACTATATCCTGGACCATGTCAAGGGTGCCACGGTGAGCAATCTGAGTTCTACCCGTGCCCTGCGCGACGTCACCGAGCGCCATGGATGCAAGTATTATGCTTCGGCAGTAGGCGAGGTCAACGTCACCACCAAGATGAAAGAAGTGGGTGCCGTCATTGGCGGCGAGGGCAATGGCGGAGTCATCTATCCCGAGAGCCACTACGGTCGCGACGCCCTCGTGGGCATCGCCCTGTTCCTCTCGTCGCTGGCCCAGAAGAAACTTACCGTCAGCCAGCTGCGTGCCACCTTCCCCACCTATTATATCGCCAAGAACCGCATCGACCTTACCCCCGAGACCGATGTCGACGCTATCCTGGTCAAGGTCAAGGAACTCTATGGCAAGGAGGCCGATGTGACCGTAACCGACATCGACGGCGTGAAGCTCGACTTCCCCGACCGTTGGGTACACCTCCGCAAGAGCAACACCGAGCCTATCATCCGCGTCTATAGCGAGGCTTCCACTATGGAGGCTGCCGACGCGCTGGGCAAGCGCCTGATGGATGTAGTCTATTCGATGCAATAAGCCGGATGGACTAAAGCGGAAACAGCAAGACTGTTTAACTTTACTATATAAGCCCACACCTTCAGCATGAACGGTGTGGGCTTTTCTGTAACCAATAAAAAAGACAGCAGACTTCACTTCTCAGAGGTCTGCTGTCATCGTCAGGCCGGTTGTCAGAATTGCTGTTGTGGTGGCATGGATGCCGGCAATTCCTCCCGTACCTATATTATAATATATGCTTTACTCGGGAATATTCTTGAGTATCTCGAGCAGGTGGTCCCATACCATCTGTACAGTGGGGATGAGCAGACGCTCATCGGGAGTGTGTACATAGCGCAGTGTGGGACCGAAACTTACCATGTCGAGGTTGGGGTAGCGCTCTGAGAAGAGGCCGCACTCCAGACCGGCGTGTATTCCCAGCACCTTGGGCTCCTTGCCGAAGAGCTTGCGATAGGTCTCTGCGGTGATGTCTACCAGCTTGCTGTGTGGGTTCATCTTCCATGCAGGGTAGCCGTCGGTGGTTATCACCTTGGCACCAGCCAGACGGTAAGCGGCAGCCACGGTGTTGCACATGTTGTCGAGGTTGCTCATCACGCAAGAGCGCTGCGATGACAGTACCTCCACCTCGTTGTCGGTGGTCTTCACGGCGGCTACGTTGCTCGATGTCTCTACCAGCCAGTCGAGAGCCTCGTCCTGGCACATGGCGAAGACGCCGTTGTCTACAGCCTGCAGCGCGAAGATGATGTTGTCGCCTACAGCCTTGGTGATGACAGCTGCAGCGTCGGTGCTGGTGAGGGCAAACTCCATGGCGGTGTCTGTAACGTGGAACTCATCCTCTACCTTGGCTACGAATATGTTGAAGTCGGCCTTGACCATCTCTTTATCGGCAGCGGGAACGGCGAATACCACCTTGCCGTCGCGTGGGATGGCGTTGTGCAGCTTTCCGCTGTTGAAAGAAACCAGACGCACGTCGGTCTTCTGCATCTCGGCATAGATGAAGCGGGTGAGCAGCTTGATGGCATTGGCGCGCTTCTTGTTGATGTCGTCGCCCGAGTGTCCGCCTACCAGACCCTTCACGGCAGCTTCCATGAAGAAGTAACCGGCAGGTGCCTCTTCGCGCTTTACGCTGAACGTGGCGATGGTGCTACGGCCGCCGGCACAGCTTACGAAGAACTGGCCCTCGTCCTCAGAGTCGAGGTTGATGAGGTAGTCGCCGTTCATGAAGCCCGACTTCATACCTATGGCACCTGTGAGCTGGGTTTCCTCGTCGCGAGTGAACACACACTCGATGGGGCCATGCTCGATGTCGTCGCTGTCGAGCACTGCCAGCTCGATGGCACAACCTATACCGTCGTCGGCACCCAGTGTGGTGCCTTTGGCGCGCAGCCATTCTCCGTCTACATAAGTCTGGATGGCATCCTTGTCAAAGTCGAACTCGACATCCACCAGCTTGTCGCAAACCATGTCCATGTGGCTCTGCAGGATTACCGTCTTGCGGTTCTCGTGTCCGGGGGTGGCGGGCTTGCGTATCAGTACGTTGCCTGTCTCGTCGACTACAGTCTCGAGACCATGGTTCTTACCAAACTCCTTGAGATACTCAATCATCTTCTCCTCGCGCTTGGAGGGGCGTGGAATCTGATTGATTTTAGCAAACTGCTCAAACACGCGAGCAGGTTTTAATTCTACGTTACTCATTTTTATGATTATTTATTTTGTCCTTTAATCTAAAAACGCTACCTTTGTCAGCAGAAAGGTGTCATTGTGATACTGCAAAATTAATTAAAATGATAGAAACTCTACTATTAAGCGTGTTAATAATTGCTATTGCACTGGCATTATTGTGTGTGAAGTTGCTTTTTCGCAAGCACGGAGAGTTTTCTTCCCAGCATATCCATGACAGCAAGGCGATGAAAGACCGCGGTATACACTGCGTGATGGACCAGGACCGTGAAGCCCGCCAGAAGGGTGGGGCATACTGATGCGAAGGCCGTCGCCGCTAACGATGACAATAAATACTATAACTGATATGAAAAAAAATCTGATGAAAACCATGGTGGCAGTCGCAGCACTGTCGCTCGCTATGACCTCATGCAACAAGAGTACCGCTAACGACGAAGCCCAGGCTCAGCCCGTAGCTCCCGGTAGCCTGAAGATTGCCTATGTTGAGGTAGACTCGATTATGTCGCAGTATAAGTTCTGCAAAGACTATTCGCTCATTCTTCAGAAGAAGGGCCAGAACATCCAGAATACCCTTGCTGCCAAGCAGCAGCAGTTGCAGGCAGCTGCTGCCAACTTCCAGCAGAAGGTTCAGCAGAATGCCTATACCCGTGAGCAGGCCGAGGGCATCCAGGCTGGTCTGCAGAAGCAGAGCGCTGACCTCGATGCGCTCAATCGTCGTCTTTCCAACGAGTTCCAGGCAGAGACCGAGAAGTACAACGCCGCTCTGCGCGACTCTATCCAGCACTTCCTCGCTGCCTACAACAAGGACAAGAAGTATAGCCTTATCCTGAGCAAGGCCGGCGACAATCTGCTCTACGCCGACAAGGCTTACGACGTTACCGCCGAGGTGGTTGCCGGTCTCAACAAGGCCTACAAGCCCACAGCCGCTACCAAGAAGGCCACCGAAGAGAAGAAATAATTAGATACTTACCTTAGTGGGCGCACCGCAAGGCACGTTCCACAATCCACGATGGAGTATGTAGAAACCGCCGCTCACGAGCGAAAGAGTTTTTCATACTCCGTTTGTTTTGCCCTTTATCCTACACAGATTTTATTATGACCCGTCAACAGCGTTACCAGCGTGTGCTCGATTATTATCGTGAAGCCATGCCCAAGGTTACCACCGAGCTCCAGTTTGGTTCGGCTTTCCAGTTGCTGGTAGCCACGCTCCTCAGTGCCCAGTGTACTGACAAGCGCATCAACCAGGTTACCCCAGCCCTTTTCTCCCGTTATCCCACCGCGCAGGCCATGGCCCAGGCCGAGGTCGACGATGTGCTGCAGCTCATCAGTTCGGTGAGCTATCCCAATGCCAAGGCCAACCATCTGGTAGCCATGTCGCGCCAGCTGGTCAGCGACTTCCATGGCGATGTTCCCTCCGACCGCTCCCAGCTCATGACGTTGCCGGGCGTAGGGCGCAAGACCGCCAATGTCATCCAGGCCGTGTGGTTCGGCAAGCCCACCATGGCTGTCGATACCCATGTCTATCGTGTCAGCCACCGTCTGGGCCTCGTTCCCCAGACTGCAAATACGCCTCTGAAGGTCGAGCAACAGCTCATGCGCTATATCCCCGTCCAGGACATCCCCGATGCCCACCACTGGCTCCTGCTCCATGGGCGCTATATCTGTCGGAGCAATCGTCCGCTCTGTGGCGAATGTCCCTTCGATTCATTCTGTCCAAAAAGATTTGACGATTCAAAATTATAAAATAAGGATTATGAATACTAAACTCATACTTGGATTTCTCGATACCGTGGCTCGCAATAACAATAGACCTTGGTTCCTCGAACATAAGAAAGAATACAATATATGTAAAGCCGATTTTGAGGCCGATATCACGCGTGCCATTGCCGAGATAGCTACCATCGACGCCGAGGTGGCACATCTCACGGCCAAAGACTGTATCTACCGCTTCAACCGCGATACCCGTTTCAGTCCCGACAAGTCGCCCTACAAGCGCCACTTCGGTGCCTTGATTTGTGCCAAGGGCCGCAAGTCGCTCCGTGGCGGTTACTATATCCATCTGCAGCCGGGCCACAGTTTCATAGCCATCGGCTCCTACTGGCTGCCCACTCCTATCCTTACCGCATGCCGCAACGAGATTATGGGCAACATCGATCTCTGGCGCAAGGCTGTCGAGGCGGGTCCCTTCGTGCGTTATTTCGGTTATCCCGGCGAGGGCGTGATGAACGACGACGAGATGAGCGACCGCGGTTTTGGCATTGCCATGCTCAAGACGGCGCCCAAGGGTTTCCCGCGCGACTATCCCTACATCGACTATCTGCGCATGAAGGACTACTGCTGCTGGAAGCGTGTGCCCGACAGTCTCTTCGACGCTCCCGACTGGCCCCACCAGCTGCTCAAGTATTTCGAGGCTGCCAAACCCATGATGGACATGATGAACAGCGTCATCGACGATTACGAATAGCCCTCTGTTGCGACGAGACATAAAAAAGGCTCTACCCATCAGCATGGGTAGAGCCTTTTCTATAAATGGCGTGTATGTTAGAAGCGCATCTTTACTACCACGGGATAGTGGTCAGAAGGATTGCGGCGTACACCCTCTTTGAGTTTTACATCCATAGGAGCGTTGGGTGATGGTTTGGCTTCATACATCTCCACATTGTCCCAGTAACCGTCGGTGCGGATGGCGTAGCGGTCCACCTTGAAGCTCTTGCTTACAAAGATGTGGTCGATACGGCTGTTGCTGCAGTTGAGCGGGTTGAAGTCGTTGAATGTGCCGTTGGTGGCAAAGCGATACTTGCTCACCTCGTAGCAGTCGTTGAGGAATCCGGAGTTGATGAATACCTGGAAGGGCTCGCTGCGCTGGTCGACGTTGAAGTCGCCGGTAAGGATAACGGGGTCGTTCTTCTTCATCAGCTCGCGCATCTTGCTCACGATGAGCTTGGCGCCCTCTCGGCGTGCTGTCACACCGATGTGGTCCATGTGGGTGTTGAAGAAATAGAAGGTATGCTTGGTCTTGAGGTCCTTGAAGTGGCCCCATGAGCACACGCGCTTGCAGGCGGCGTCCCATCCCAGCTCTGCCTTGGTGGGGTCTTCGGCCAGCCAGAACGTGCCGCTGTCCAGCAGCTTGTAGCGGTCCTTCTTGTAGAATACGGGCGAATACTCGCCGCCCTCCTTGCCGTCCTCGCGGCCTACGCCTACGTAGGCATACTCGGGCATGAGGCGCAGCATATCGTCTATCTGCTCTTTCTTAACTTCCTGGCAACCGAATACGCCTGGGTCTTCAAACTGTATCTGCTGACACATATACACTGAGCGCTTCTCCCAGCCGTTGCCGTTCTTGGCATCACCGCGGTTGGCGTTGCGGATGTTGTAGCTGCACACTACCAGGTCTTGTGCCGAGGCCATGAGGGCCATCATGAGGCACATGACAATCAAAAAGTTTTTCTTCATTGTTATTATATGGTTTATAAGTTTACTCCTTGCCTTTCTTTCCCTTCACGTAGACCAGCGCAGCACCGATGGCTGTGCAGAACTCGCTGTACTCGGGGATGATGAACCGCACGCCAAACAGCTTCTCCATTGAGGGGAACACCGTCTTGCACTGAGGCAGCAGCGTGAGGTTGCCTATGAGCACATACTCCTTGATGCCGCTGCCAAGCGACGAGAGTATGGTGGTCGAACCGATGGTCTGCAGTACGGTGGTGATGATGCCCAGCGCGATGTCTTCCCGCGTGGCGTTGCTCTTGGCATTGCCGAAGAGGCTTGCGGTCGCGTCTTTGGGCAGTCCGGGCAGTGGGTTGGGGCTGATGTCGCCTATCTGCACATCTATATTCTTCAGGTCGCCCTCGTTTGCCAGCTTGTTGATGGTGTGTATGTCGTCGGTCTGGAGCATGATGCGCGAGAGTCCCATCAGGGTGCCTCCGCCCACACCGATACCTCCGATATGGCGGATGTCGTCGCCGATACACTGCACGAGCGACGTACCTGTGCCCATCGATACCACTATCATCCGGTCGATGTCGGTCTCGTAGCTGGCGCCCAGTCCGTCGGAGATAAACTCGTCGGCCTTGGCTGTGGGCAGACCATAGATGGGCGAGTCGATGTAAGCTGCGCCTACGCCTGTAATCATGACCTGTTCCACGTCGCTCAGACTGATTTTGTTGTCATAGAGATACTTGCCGAAGGCGCCGTAGAGCGAAGCCACCGGGTCGGTGGCCTTGATGCGCTTGGGCGCTACCACTTGGCCTTCGTCGTTAATTCCCACTATCTTGGTGGTGCTTATGCCCACATCTATACCTATTACAATAGCCATTGTCCGGGTTGTGATTATTATGGTGCAAAAGTAGCCAAAAAAGCTGGATTATGAGCCCTTTGCGCCAAAAATGTATGCCAATAACCCAAAAAACATATTTATATATAGCATGGGCCCCACGCAATCGGCATGATTAGCCTTCGCAGACAGCCTGGCCGCGGTCTCTTTACATTTCACTCCATTGTCATAGTGCCTTAACACGATTGTAATAACTGTTGCCTACCTTTGCGGCAGTAAAACAAAAACAAAAAATATGAGTGCAATTTATTTTCTCATTGTAGTGTTTCTGCTCTGCTTGGCGCTGTTTGACCTCTATGTCGGCGTAAGCAATGATGCAGTCAACTTTCTGCAGTCTGCGGTAGGTGCGCGCGTCGCCGCCTTTCGCACCATTCTCTTTGTGGCATCTGCAGGTGTCATATTAGGCGCCGTGATGTCGTCGGGCATGATGGATGTGGCACGCCATGGCATCATGATGCCCAACCAATATGCCATGAGCGAGGTGATGGTGGTCTTTCTGGCGGTGATGGTGACCGATGTGATAGTGCTCGACGTGTTCAACTCGCTCGGCATGCCCACCTCTACCACCGTGTCGCTGGTATTCGAGCTCTTGGGAGCCGCTGCCATCCTCGCCGCTGTCAAGATGATGGGCGACGGCAGTCTGCAAATCAATGATCTGCTCAATACAGACAAGGCGCTGAGCGTTATCCTTGCCATCTTCGTGTCGGTGGCTGTAGCCTTCGTCTTCGGTGTGGCTGTGCAGTGGATAGCTCGCCTGGTGTTCACCTTCCGTCAGACCGGTGGCGGCCTGGTGGCTGTGGCGCTCTTTGGCGGCATCGCCTTCACCGCTCTGGCTTACTTCATCTTCCTCAAGGGAATGGGCGGTTCGCCCTATATCTCTGAGAGCGTGAGAACCTGGATTGGCATGCACATCCCCATGCTGCTGCTCACCATCGGCGGAGTCTCCACGGTGCTGATGGGCGTGCTCCATCTGCTGCGTGTCAATGTCTTCCGCATCGTGGTGCTCATGGGTACCTTTGCCCTGGCTATGGCATTTGCCGGCAACGACCTGGTCAACTTCATCGGTGTGCCTCTGGCAGGACTCGACAGTTATCTCGACTATTATAACAATGGTCTCTCTACTGGTGTTGCCCCCACCCAGTACATGATGACCTCGCTCATGCAGCCTGCCAAGACTCCCGTGGTCTTTCTGCTCATAGCCGGTCTGGTGATGATTACGGCTATGGCTACCTCGAAGAAGGCCAAGCGCGTGATACAGACCTCGGTAGACCTGGCCCGTCAGGACGAGGGCGACGAGATGTTTGGCTCGTCACGTGCCGCCCGCGCCATCGTGCGCACCGTGCAGAGTGTGAGCGACAGCGTGGGTGCTGTGGTCCAGCATATCCCGGTTGTCAATAAAATCAACCAGTGGATAAACCGCCGTTTTGCCCCCGTATCGGTCAAGTCCAACGATGCAGCTGCCTTTGATGTGGTGCGTGCAGCCGTCAATCTGGTGCTGGCGTCAATGCTTATCACCATCGGTACCAACTACGCCCTCCCGCTCAGTACCACCTATGTCACCTTCATGGTGGCTATGGGTTCATCGCTTGCCGACCGGGCCTGGAGTCGCGAGAGTGCCGTGTTCCGCATCACCGGCGTGCTGTCGGTCATCGGTGGATGGTTTATCACAGCCGGTGCCGCCTTCATCGCAGCCGCCGTGGTTTGTGCCGCAATGTACTATGGAGGCTTGGCTGTGCAGATAGGCTTCATTGCCCTGGTGGTCTATATCCTCTTCTTCTCTGGCAAAAGCAAGAAACGTGGCGAGTGCGACGCCGACGGCAAAGACCTCTTCCGTCTGATGATGCGTGCCCAGGAGCCCGAGATAGTTTGGGATTTGCTCAAGAAGTATGTGCGCCACACCCAGAGTGCCATTACCGCCAGACTGCTCGATGACTATGAGATGCTCATTGATGGATTTGAGAGCAACCGTCCTTCGCCCCTGCGCAAGGTGATGCGCCATCTGCGTCGCGCCAAGCAGGAACTGCGCAACGTGCGCAAGCAGCAGCTCGTGGCGCTGCAACGGGTGCCCATCGAGATGGCCATGGAGCGCAACACCTGGTTCCACGTCGGTGTCAATGCCAGCCAGCAGCTCATCTATTGCATGCAGCGTATGCTCGAGCCAATCAAGGAGCACGTGGATAACAACTTCACCCCTGTTCCTATGTATGTCTGCACCGAGTATCAGATGATTAAGATTAGAATCGTCGAACTGATGCGCGACACCGAGACCCAGATTTCCACAGGCCGTTTCGACCGCTATCGTGATACCCTTGCCGCTGCCGACCAGCTCAAGGACGAACTCTCGCAGTATCGTCATCGCCAGATAGACCGTCTGCAGGGTATCGAGGACAACGGCCAGCTGCAGGTAGGTATGCTCTATCTCAATCTGCTGCAAGAGAGTCAGCAGCTGTTGAGCAACCTGCGTCACCAGTTGCGTGCAGCCAAGAAGTTTATGGAGTAGCCACATACGCTATAATAATAGATATGGAGAGCGTGTTGCCCACTGACGGTGGGAGCACGCTCTCCATTTTTTTGTCGGTTTTCTTGGTCGTCCCCCGTGAATGCACTACCTTTGCATCGATATAGATAGTTAAGATGATGACAGTCATAAGATATATTCTCGCCCTGTGTGTCGCGACTGCCCTTGTGGGCTGCGATAACAGAGCTACACAGCCGGTGGCCGAAGCTGCTGAGCCCATCGACTCCATCCCCATGATGGTGATGCAGATACAGCAGTGTTCGCGTCTATATACCACTGAGTATAAGGTGCGCAAGATAATAACCCAAGACGACGAACAGGCGGTGAGTGGCAAGTTGCTTGGCCGTCCCTTCAGCGTGACTCTGCCCACTGGCAAGCGCTCGGTGGCTATTCCCATCGATGCCACCATCAAGGGCTATATAGACTTTTCCGACTTCTCGGCCTCCAATATCACCCGCAGTGGTGATAGGATTGAGATAGTCTTGCCCGACCCGCAGGTGGTGATGACCTCGACCCGCATAGACCACGACAATGCCAAGGAGCGCGTGCCCCTCTTGCGCACCCATTACACCGACGCCGAGCTCAGCGCCATTGAGCGTCGCGGCCGCCAGTCCATTATCAGCAGCATACCCCAAATGGGCATCATCGAGTCTGCCCGCGCCAATGCTGCCGCCCTGCTCATACCGATGATAGAGCAGATGGGCTTCCAGCGCGACCATATCACCATTACGTTCAGACAAGACTTCGGTCCTGCCGACCTTATCAAACGTCTTACCCGTCAAACCTCCGAACATGGCAAAGCAAGACAATAAGAAGAAATCATTGGCGCGCCGCATCCTCGGCGCCATTCCCGTCAATGCGTGGATAGCCTTCTTTGTGGTGGGGGGCATCGCCCTGATGCTGCTTTGGATGGTCTATGGCCCAGGCGAAAGCAATGTGGTCACCACAGAGCGCGTGGAGCGGGTGACGCTCACGCCTACGCAGATAAAGTCTATTGAGAGCATCGGCGAATGGGAGTTCCTCGCCGTCAGCGATGAAGAGATTGTCGATACGGTCTCACATGGATTCTTTGGCGATTCCGAACTGATACGCATCTATTATGGTACCCTCCGTATGGGTATCGATTTGCGTCAGGCCCGTAAGGGATGGATTAGGCTTGAGGGCGATACAGTCTGTGCCGACCTGCCTCCCGTCCGCCTGTTGGGCAATGAGTTTATCGATGAGGCACGCACCCAGACCTTCTATGAGACTGGCACCTGGACAGCTGCCGACCGCAAGCGCCTCTACCTCAAAGCCAGTCGTATCATGCGTCAGCGCGTTGTCAACAGGGATAACCTGAACAAAGCCAGCCAACAAGCCGAAGCCCAGATGGACAAACTGCTTCATGCTATGGGTTTCGAGCATGTCCGCATCACTGTCGGCAAATGACAAAAGCAAAAGGACAAGCCCCGAGAGCTTGTCCTTTTGTGTTTTATATATAGTATTCAGCGCTGTCCACCAGTCCGGCTCTCAGCGCATAGCGTGTGGCTTCGTGGACATTGTTGACGCCTATTTTGCGGAAGATGTTCTTGCGGTGGGTGTTGACGGTGTGGAAGCTGGAGTAGCGCTTCTCGGCTATTTCGCGTGTGGTGAGCCCCAAGGCGATGTCGCGCAGTATCTCTGTCTCTGTGGGCGTGAGCCTGTTTTCCTCCTGTGTGGTCTGCGTCGGTGTGAGCAGCATCTCTGCCATTCTCCTGCATATATACCTCCTGCCTTTTGCCACCTCTGCCAGTCCTTCTCGTATTTCTTTCAGGGGCGACTCCTTGAGCAGCACGCTGAAGCGGTTGTTTCCGGCGGCAGTCATGCGGACAAAGTCTACGCTCAGGTCTTCGCTGAACAGTACCCACGACGCCTGCGGGAAGCGCTGGTTGAGAATATGCAGTTCGGCAGCGTCGCCGATGTCAAACAGGGTGTAGTCGAGTATCACGATGGCGTCACCGTCGGCACGCAGAGCCTCTATCAGTTCGGTTTTGTCATCGGTATAGCGGTATTCATATCCCGCTTCATGACAGAGGAACATGAGCCCTGCCCTTGTGATGCCCTGTCTGTCTGCTATCAATATCTGCATGATGGTCTTTGTGTTTAGAACGACATGGAGAAACTGAATCTTATACCATTCTTCTTGATGTCGGGATTGTTGTTGTAATTGATTCTTCTTACGTAGTCGACACCGAAGAACTTGAAGATATTGTGTACGCCAGCCACCACTTCCATATAGGGCGTGTGGCTGTCCATGACGTGGCTTTCAGCAGGAAATCTGAACAGCAGAGGGTCGGCCGAGTTAACCATAGGGTTGTTTTTGTCAGTGAGTTTGCCAAACATGCCCTTGAAGCTGATGTACTCGCGCCACTTGAGATGGCGGATGAGCGGAATACGGTTGAGCACCTTGCCGTTGAGGTCCCAACTGATAGACCAGTAG
Source organism: Prevotella sp. P4-51 (assembly GCF_002251455.1). NCBI lineage: Bacteria > Pseudomonadati > Bacteroidota > Bacteroidia > Bacteroidales > Prevotellaceae > Prevotella > Prevotella sp. P4-51. Next base: position 89,972 of record NZ_NPJM01000009.1, on the reverse strand, counting down.
GCGTAGCGGTCATTGAGAAACTCCATATTGCGCATCATCGAGAACGTGTTCTCATGCTCAAAGTACGATACATTGACCGGTGGCATAATCAGCAGTGGGAATGGCACCTTGCTCCATTGTGCCCCCACGTTGAGGCGGTTGTCTATATATCCCCAACTGCCCATCCAGAACCGTTTGTAGATACTGGCTTCGGTAAGGTTGAGCTTGTATTGGCCACCCAGCATGTGTTTGAAACCTGCGGTATGACTGATGCCGAATTCGGGAGCGTCGAAGTTGACCGGCAGACGCTGTTGCTTGGTGTTGATGTATGTCTGGCCGGGGCAGTATTTCAGTCCGGCTTTCACCTCAGTGGTGCGGATTTGCGATACATTGCTACCGTCGACATTATTGATAAAGCTAAGATTGCCCGTAGGGCTGTTGCTCTCCGCCTTTATCTGCGCGCTCATCTTCAGACCCCAGTCGGTCTCGTAGTCGAAAGCCAGACGTTGACGGTTGTAGAAGTACATCTGCTCCACTTTCTGTACACGGAACGCCATGAACATGTTGTCCTTGTTGTGCAGGAGGTATTTGTCGGCGGGAGACATCACGTCGTGCGTAGTTTCAAAGATGATGTTACGCTGGGGAAATTCAAACGGAACATTCTTCTTGCTGTTGAGCGAGTAGGTAAGTTCCGAAGAATAGTAATGCCTGTTCGAGCGCGAGCCATAGGCGTAGTATCCTTTCCAGAACAGGTGCGGATTGAGCTTGGCTGTCGTGCGGCCGCTGACACGGAAACGAAGGCCGTCGACGAAGTTGCTCGACACAATAGTATTGACTGGGCCGAAATCAAACTTGCTGTTCTTCTTGCTGTCGGTCTCGATGTAGTTCTCCATGAAGGCTTTCAAGGTAAACAATACCCACTTATAGTTGCGCGATTGCTCCATACGGTGGATAAATGCATCCATCGACGACTCACATTTGGTCAGTTCTACAGCACGGTACTGGTTCCAGAAAGCGTCGTCCCTAATCATGGCGTCGGCTTCATGCCGCGTGTTGGCACGGCCCTTGAATATCTTGTTGGGCAGTTCATCGAAAGCATAGTCACTCAGCCTCGTCGTGCGTATGCATACCACCTTGGCTGCCTTGGCTATGATGCTCAGCTCTGCCACCATGTCATCGGTCGTCAGCGCCCAGTCTCCATTGGGCAGACGGGTATATTCCTGTATTATCTTGATGTCGTCGATGAAGTTGACGTCACTCTTCTTGGGGATAGTCATGTTACACTTCTTGACATGCAGTGTCGAGTCGGCGAGGATATACAGGTCGCCCCTGAAGCCGAAGTCCTGCTGGTTGTTGGGGATGAATTGCAGGTGATAGCACAGGTCGCGGTCCACATACACTGTGTCCTCTATATAATAGCGGTAGAAGGAGATGGCTGTCTCACCGATAGGCGAGGTGAAGGGGTGTTGCAGCAGACGGATGTGGTTGTCATAGAGGTCTATGTCGGTAAACACGTCTTTGAGCATAGTATTAAGTATTTCGCCCGTCTGCAATACGTTGTTGATGCCATCACTACGTTGGCCCTTGATGATGGTCTTTGCCGACTTGGGGTCTTTGCGATACACATGCTGCGTCACCGTCTCGTCGACCGAGATGGGCAGGATGCGCTTGTGGTTATAGGGACTGGTCTCCACAAAGTCCACCAGCCACGGCGAGCGTTTGAAGAGCCCCTGCTCCAGGTCGCTGTCGCTGATGTCGTTGAGACCGAAGGTTATCTTCTGGTATTTGTTGAACTGGTAGTAGGGGTGGTTATCGAGATGGGTGCGCTTCTTGGCTGCGATGACACGACGCATGAGCTCCACGGCAGGGTTGTCCTTGCGGCGGTATTTGCCTCTGCGTGCCTTGACCACTATCTCGTCTATCTTGCGCGACTCCGATTTCAGCTTGATGGTCAACTCCTTGGTGGCGGCGTTGACGGTGATGGAGACAGGAGTGTAGCCTACCGAACTGAATGTCAGTGTCCAGCCCTCGTGGCGTTCGATGCTGAACTTGCCATCGGCGTCGCTCGACACCGCCTTGTGCTGTCCCTTGTATGAGGCACTGGCGTAGGGTATCGGGCCGCCATCGTCGGCGTCCACTATCCGCCCCGTGAGCATCGCCTGTGCCATCATTGTGAGTTTTAGCATCACCAGCAATAGCACGAGGGTAGTCCTGCGAATTAAGAGTATGTTGTTGTCATCCATTTCTTTTACGTTGTTCGAAATACAAAGGTAAGCATATTGTTGGGATGCGAGAAAACTTTTTTGTCTTTTTATGTTTTTTTCGTTAAATAGCTTTTACATTATTTTTATAATCAGTACTTTTGCACTCATGATTAGACATATACCCTTTGTTCCTACCTTGATAGCCACGGGCTTTGGCTGTGGCTTCTGGCCGTGGGGCCCTGGCACCATGGGAGCCCTCGTTGCCACCTTGCTGTGGATGGGGGCATCGTTCTGGCTCGACGCTGTCTCTCTGGCGTGGGTCACACTTGCTGCCGCTGTGGCCTTCACCGGCTTGGGCACATGGGCTACCCACAAGTTGCAGCCGTTCTGGGGCGACGACCCCTCCCGTGTGGTTGTCGACGAGATGGTTGGAGTCTGGATTCCGCTCATCGTGTGCCCCGCGGGCCACTGGCTCTTTGCGGCGCTGGCGTTTGTCCTTTTCCGGTTTTTTGATATCGTCAAACCATTGGGCATCCGTGCCCTTGACCGTTGCCGTGGCGCTTTCTGGGTTATGGCCGACGATATTCTGGCTGGCATCTATTCTCTTCTCATCCTGTTACTGGTGATATGGATGATATGAAGACACAGCTCGTGACTTTCTGCAAGGCAGAGGCTTCGGCGGTAGTGGCTTCGGCTGCCGACTTCGCCGTCACGCTGATACTTGCTGAACTTCTGGGGCTATGGTATGTCTGCGCCACCTTCATCGGAGCCGTCACGGGAGGTGTGGTCAACTGCATGGTCAACTACCGATGGGTCTTCTCCGCACAGCGTCTGGGCAAGATGAGGCTTGCTCTGCGCTATATAGTGGTATGGGCGGGCAGCATAGGGCTCAATACGGGGCTTACCTATCTCGTCACCGAGCTCGCCGGTTGCAATTTCATCGTGTCCAAGGTGGTTGTGGCCTGCTTGGTGGCAGTCTTGTGGAACTATCAGATGCAGCGTTGCTATGTCTTCGCGTGTCGTCATTACAATATGGATAATAATCAATAGAAATATGAATTACAGAGATTTTCTTCAACGCGTAATCTACGTCATCATCAATCCCATTATCCAGGCTATGGTCAAGGTGGGCATTACCCCCAATATGGTGACTACCATAGGATTTGTAGGCAATCTTGCTGCCACCTCCCTCTTTGTCGTTGCAGCCCTCATGGTCCGCAGCGGCGATATGGCCCAGGCCATGGAGATGGTAGGATGGGGTGGTGCCACCATACTCTTTGCCGGACTCTTCGACATGATGGACGGGCGGTTGGCCCGCGTCAGCGGCAAGTCTTCGGTCTTCGGCGCCCTGTGGGACTCTACCCTCGACCGCTATAGCGAGATGGTTTCGCTCTTCGGCGTCTCGGTCGTATTCCTTTACTGCGACTGGTTCTGGATGGGCATCGCCACCTATGCAGCCATCCTGGGTTCGGTGATGGTCAGTTATGTGCGAGCCCGAGCCGAAGGACTGGGCATCGAGTGCAAGGTAGGACTCCTCCAGCGTCCCGAGCGCGTGGTCATCACCGCCCTGGCGGCTATCGCGAGCGGAGCGACCGGCAATCTGTGGTGGCTGGCTGGCGGTATGCTGGTCATCGCCGTCCTTGCCAATCTTACTGCCTGCTGGCGCATAGCCCATTGCCACAAAGTGTTGAACGCCGGCAAGAAGCAGTAGTCCCCCTATGTTCAGCATCTATATTCTTGTGGTCTATGTGGCGCTCGTTGCCCTCAGACCCACCCGCCGTGTGGCGCTGGCGCTGATGCCTTGGGTCATCTTCGCCTGCTCCTACGATGCCATGCGCCTCTATCCCAACTATATGGTCAACGACATCGACGTGCGCCAGCTCTATGATACCGAGCTCAGATGGTTTGGCATAGCCCTGTCCACTGGCGAGACGGTTATCCCTGGCGCCTGGTTTGCCCAGCACCATCATGCCGTGGCCGATGTCATGGCCGGGCTCTTCTATCTGTGCTGGGTGCCAGTGCCCTTGGCCTTTGCGCTGTGTCTCTATTTCCGTGGCAGATATTCGGTCTATCTCCGCTTCTCCATTGCCTTCCTTGTGGTCAATCTGATAGGCTTTTGCGTCTATTACATCCATCCCGCCGCCCCGCCATGGTATGCTCTTGACTATGGATTTACCCCCGTTCTGCATACGCCGGGCAATATGGCGGGTCTCGCGCGTTTTGATGCCCTCACCGGGCTGCCCGTCTTCCATGCCCTGTATGGCCAGAATGCCAATGTCTTTGCCGCGGTGCCTTCGCTGCATGCCGCCTACATGCTGGTAGCCACTGTCTATGCCGTCCTGGGTCGCAGCCGCCGTTGGCTTGTCGCGCTCTTCGCCTTTATCTGCATCGGCATCTGGTTTACGGCTGTCTACACCTGCCACCATTACATCATCGATGTCTTGCTGGGCATCGTCACGGCGCTTGTGGGTGTGGCGCTTACCGAGTGGGTACTTGCCCATACAGCCCGAGGGCGCCGCTGGACCGACCGCTACATGTCGTGGATAAGGCGCTGACCCGCTACAAACCAAAAGACCATCTTCTCCGCAGTGGTGAAGATGGTCTTTTGGGTTATGATGATACATTCTTATCGCGTTTCCATCAGTTGTGAGGCATCGATGCTGCCCGAGCCGTTGGCTCTCCTGTTGAGGTGGCGTGCCGAACCTTTCAGCGTGATGTCGCCCGAACCGTATGTATAGGCGTTGATTACTCCGCAGCGTTGCGCCTTGACCTCGATGCTGCCCGAACCATAGAGCATGATGTTGGTATTCTTGACCCTGTCCTGCTTGATTTCGATGTCGCCCGAGCCGCGCAGCCAGATGTTCGATGTGGCACAGCGCAGATAGTCGACTTCCACATCGCCCGAACCGCGCAGATTGACGGTAAAGTTGTCGCATATTACGTATTTCATGTCGGCATCGCCTGAGCCTACGATTTCTACCGTCAGGTTGTCGCTGTCTATCTTGCCCTTGGACTCGAAGTCGCCGCTGCCCCTAAGCGTTACGCCTACCAGGTCGGGCGAGGTCACATATACCTTGACATCATCTCCTGAGTCGAAGCTGAACATACGCGATCCGCTGTTGTAGCCTACTCTGAGTATGTTGCCCCTCACGTAGGTCGTGACGCGGTCTACCTCTTTGGCTTTTCCCACGACCTTGACGCTCGGTCTGTTGCCCTGGGTGTATACGATGTCTATACTTCCTACAGATTCTATTCTTGTGAAGTTAGGTACTCTACGCTGCGATACGGTGTTGCCTTCAGTAGCGTCAACGTGCTTTCCTGCTGCCTGCATGGTGGTGCAAGTCATCAGCGCCACCAGTGCCATAATGATTATTCGTTTCATATTTGTCATTGTTTTATTGGTTTCTGATTATTGGACGAACCATCGGCAGGAAAAGTTGCACCGATGCCGATTTTTTTTCAGCGTATGCAGTTTTGCTCCAGAAAGAGTCTGAACTCGTCTTTATAGCCGTTGAACACATTGATGTCTACCTCGCCCCTGATACCATTGACGCGGCCGTCGGCACACAGCTGCCAGTAGGCCAGGCGCACATCGGGCTTGTATTCGCCATAGCGTGCTATCCACACCGGATGGTTGCTGCGCACGTCGGGGGCGTAGGGCAGATAGGTGTTGACAAACATCTGGCTGATGTAGAGCACTGGTGCCACGCCCGAGCGCTGTCTTACCACCCTGAGCCATGCTCTCACCTCGCGCCAGAGGGCTTCAGGGCCGCCCATGCGTTTGATTTGTGCCGTCGAGGGTTCTATGTCGAGCACCGGAGGCAGGTCGCCCTTTGACAGACGGGCGTGGCGCAGAAAGTGGCGTGCCTGTGCTGCTCCCGGAGTGGTGGTCGAGAAGAAGTGGTAACTGCCCACGTGTATATTGTGGCTTCGTGCCTGGCGATAGTCGGCTGCGTAGTAGCGGTTGCGTATGGAGATGCCCTCAGTGGCTTTGATGTACATGAAGGAGATGGGGTAGTCCACATGCCCGTTGATGCGCTTGCGGCTCGACGTGCCGAGATGGCTGATGCGCAGCCGCTGCCAGTCGATGCCGAATTTCTTCTTGCCTTTCTCGTGTTGAAATCGCGAGATGTCTATGCCATAGATGCGGTCAGAGGTATAGGTGAGGCGCTCGCCGCGATAGTTTCCGGATTCCCATTCACCTGCTTGCAGTGCCGTGTTGAGCCCCGTCTGATAGCCGAAACCTTCTCTGTGTCCGGCTTTCCAGCTGCCGCAGTATGTGCGACAGCCGTCATAGCAGAGAGTGCCGTGACCGTGGGGGCGCCCACGGCGGTCCATGTCGCCTCTGTACCAGTCGGTGCGGTGGCGGCTGATGCCGTAGCAGAGGGTGTCGGCATTGAAGCGTCCCCATAGCTCCACACTGTCGGGGCAGAAGATGAGGCCCTCGCCCTGGCGGCGACCCTTGACCCTATATCCGGCAGTGACCGAGCCATTGTCCTGGCGGCTGAGCCAGTAGCCGGTATAGCCGGCAGGTAGGGGACCGATGGGGGTGATACCCAGTCTGCGGCTGATGTTGAGCCTGTTGTCGCGTATGACGTGGCGGGCGTAAAGGTCGCGATAGGTGGTGACCAGTGCCTCTTCGTCCAGCATCCTCGGCCATGCCACCATGCTCACGGCCCTTGCGCTGTCGGGGGTTATGCTGTCTGTACGTTGCAGCAGCAGATAGCCTTGCCTGCTGCGCTCTGCCACAGCGTGCAGCGGGTAGCGCTGCCGTTGTTTTCCCTCTTGTACAATGGCTTCGTATCGGGCTTGGGTGGTAAACTTGGCACCTGAGAGGTTGGCGAGTGCTTTGCGGAGGATGGATATGCGCTGAGTGATGATGGCCGTCTGGCGCTTAGTGTCGCGCTGCAGCGACAGCAGCCTTTGCAGTTGTCGGTCCTGGCGGCGGTAATAGCGTGTAATGTCGTGATAGCCTTCGTCCTGCACGCCGTGTACCCGCAGATAGTATTTCAGATTGGCTGTCTCGCGGCGCTGCTCGTCGATGTTTCTCTTCAGGGTATAGCCGCTCTCTTCGTCGCCCCGATAGTAGTGGAGCATATCTTCGTAGAGCGCCAGCTCGCGGCGCAGGTGAAGGGCTGTGGCTGTGCTGTCGCCGCCATAGATGGGGCGGGCAATGGGAGTGGCAAGACTGCCGTGACAGGAGGGGAGCAGCGCCCAACGGTTTACCCACACCGCCGGGGTGTAGATGGTATCGGTATAGGCAGGAGTCCATGTGTCGAAGTTGCGGTAGGGTCGCGTGGTGTCGCGGTCGTCGATGTTGCTGATGAGTGGCATAGACAGCGTGCCTACAGACAGCTGTGCGCAGCGTTGCTGCTCTATCATCGCCATGCAGCGGTGCTGGTCTTCGGGGGCGGGCAGGCTCAGCCACCATGCCGCTGCCGCTGCAAGTGCTGCCGCCGTCACGATGCCACCTATATATCTTATGGTTTTCTTCATCTCTATGTGCTATTGTCAATTGAAAGGCGAAATTATAAATAATTTATGAGAACGGACAACAAAACGCCAAAATCTTTGTGCCCGATGTCGTGGCTGCCGCATTGGGCTGCACGTTGGAGCTGTACAGCGCATGGTCTTCCGCAGTCAGCGTTTGGTCTTCCGCAGTCAGCGCTTGGTCTTTAGCAGTCAGCCAGACTCGCCGTCAGTCTCTCCCCGTCGCCCTGGCACACGGCATAAAGTGTACACTGTGCCGGCAATTCTCTGCGGCGACCGCGTTGGCGATGGTTTCAAACCCTGAAATGCTGAAATCGTGCTTTGCCATACTCGTTTCGCGCCCCGCATTTGCCATTTCGCGCCCTGCAACGCAGATAAACCGCATCAAGGCGGTTTTCCCTTCGGTCGCCAATGGGCGGTCTGCAACCGACAGCCCCCACAACGCCATGACTGGCACTGTGGGGGCTGGTATCTTGAGGGTGGATAATGCTCCGGTCTATTCCTTCATCAGATTGTCGAAGAAGGAGTCGAGGTCTGAGTCGAGGTCCTTCATCAGGTCATCGCCAATGATAACGGTATCGTCGTCGGCGAGATACAGGTCGGCTACGGTGTTGCGGTCGTCGTCTTCCAGTACAAAACTGAAAGGCTTCATGATACCCATCTGGTCGATGGTGTCGCTCATGCGCTTCAGCGTGTTGGTGAGCAGGGTGGTGACATGGGTGTAGAAATCGTCGTCGTTGCAGTCTATCCACTGTTCTACCACGCAGCGGTTGAGCTCCATGTCATCGTCGTCGAACGAGACCATCTCGCCGCTCTCAGGCGATACCTTGATGTGTATGTCTGTAATCACCGAGTTCTCGCTGTCAGTGGGAAACTTCTGTGCTGTTTTTCGGATGGCGCGCTCTATCTGTTGCACCGTTTGTTCTGTCGCTTTCATGCCGTAGGCTTTGTATTATTAGTTTTCCAGGGTACCGGCAGGCCGGCTCCATGGTGTTTATCTATATGCAAAGATAATGGATGTGGGATAAAACACAAAGAAAAAACCTAAGTTTTTTATCATTGTATGCAAAAATGGAATGAACAGGCGTGGGAAGGTCATCGTTTAATCAAAGTTTAACGCTCATTTAATGGCCAAAGTGTGTGGCTAAGTCAGAAAAAATAGTTAATTTTGCACACATTATTAATATATGGGCAATGAGTCTATTGCCTTTGTGTTTAGGATTGGTTTGACAACATCAGCAAGTTCATCCCCTAAGTCTGTCAATGCCGTCAGTAAGGAAGGCATCGTAGAACAGATAACCCCGACAAGCGTCAGCGTACGGGTAGTACGGTCGTCGGCTTGTGCCGGATGCGGTCTGTCGGGTCACTGCAACGCCTCGGAGTGCAGGGAGACGCTCATCAGCGTACCTGTAGATAGATGCGTAGCCTGCAGTGTGGGCGACAGGGTGAGAGTTGTCACCTCTTCGTCATCGGTCAAGGTGGCTCTGGCATTGGGATTTGCAATGCCGCTGCTCTTGATGATGGCGGTATTTGGCGTCTGTAGAGCCATGGCCGGAACCAGCGAAATGGCGGCGGCGCTGTACAGTCTGCTGGTTCTTATACCTTATTATATATTACTATACCTCTGCCGTAATCTTGTGGGCAGACGTATCCAAATAAGCATTATTGAGAGACTATGAATGAAATGAACTATATTGTAGTGGCGGTGCTGACCCTCGGCGGGGTGGCTTTGCTGGCAGCAGTGGTGCTGTACATCGTGTCGCGCAGGTTTGCCGTCAAGGAAGACCCTCGCGTCAAGGACGTGCAGGAGTGTCTGCCCGGTGCCAACTGTGGCGGTTGTGGCTTTGCCGGATGTGCAGCCTTGGCAGAAGCGCTGGTCAAAGGCGCCGACAAGGGAAGTCTGGACGGACTGCGTTGTCCTGTAGGTGGCGACGAGGCTATGGGCAAGATTGCCGATGTGTTGGGCATAGCTGCCCAGGCTGCCGAACCTATGGTGGCGGTGGTGCGCTGCAACGGCAGTTGCGACAAGCGTGGCAAGGTGGCTGTCTATGAAGGTCTGCACACCTGTGCGGCTGTCAATGCTGCCGGAGCAGGCGAGAGCGGTTGTGGCTATGGCTGTCTGGGCTGTGGCGACTGTGCCGATGCCTGCCAGTTTGGTGGCATCGTCATCAATCCAGCTACCGGACTGCCCGAAGTCGATGAGCAGATGTGTACCGGCTGTGGCAGTTGTGCCAAGGCCTGTCCTCGCCACGTCATCGAACTGCGCAAGAAGGGCCCCAAGGGGCGTCGCGTCTATGTGGGCTGTGTCAACCAAGACCGCGGACCCATAGCCCGCAAGTCGTGTCAGGCTGCCTGCATCGGCTGTGGCAAGTGCGAGAAGGTCTGTCCCTTTGGCGCCATCACTGTAGAGAACAATCTGTCGTATATCGACTACAACAAATGCCGTATGTGTACCAAGTGTGTGGCTGAGTGTCCTACCGGTGCCATCGTCAAAGTCAATTTCCCCATAAAGAAGAAGGAGGCAGAAGCATGAAACTGCATACATTCAAGATAGGTGGCGTGCACCCGGCTGAGCACAAAATCACTGCCGACGTGGCCACCGTCCAGGCGCCGCTGCCCACAGAGGCCATATTCCCCCTCTCACAGCATATCGGCGCACCCGCCAAGGCTGTGGTAGCCAAGGGCGACAAGGTGAAGGTGGGTACGCTCATCGCCGAAGCCGGCGGATTTGTGTCGGCGCCCATCTATTCATCGGTATCGGGTACGGTGACCCGCATAGACAGCGTCGTCGACGCCACGGGCTACCGCCACCCCGCCATCATCATCAAGGTAGAGGGCGACGAGTGGGAAGAAACGATAGACCGCAGCGCGGCGCTCGAAACCCTGGACAAACACCCTGAACTCACAGCCGAAGAGATCGTGGCCCGCGTGAAGTGGGGCGGTATTACGGGTATGGGTGGTGCCGGCTTCCCCTGTCATGTCAAGCTCTGTCCGCCGCCTACTGCCAAGGCAGAGTGCGTGATACTCAACGGCGTGGAGTGTGAACCCTACATCACGTCGGACTATCGGCTCATGCTGGAGCATGCCGACGAGATACTGGTGGGTCTCGACCTGCTGATGCGCGCTGCCCACGTAGAGCGTGGCTATATCGGTATCGAGGAAAACAAGCCCGACGCCATCCGTCTCTTGCAAGAGAAGACTGCCAACAGGCAGGATATAAAGATTGTGCCGCTGAAGATGAAGTACCCGCAGGGTGGCGAGAAACAGCTGGTCGATGCCGTCATCGACCGACAGGTTCCGGCGCCGCCTGCCATCCCCGTCAGTGTGGGTGCCATCGTGCAGAACGTGGCCACGGCTTATGCCGTCTATCAGGCAGTGATGAAGCACAAGCCTCTCTTCGAACGCTATACCACGGTGTCGGGTCTGGCTATGGGCAAGTCGGCCAACTATCTGGTGCGCATGGGCACCCCCTTTGCCCAACTGGTGGACCTCTGCGGCGGTCTGCCCGAGGGCGACAACAAGGTGCTGGCCGGCGGACCCATGATGGGTAAGGCTGTAGCCTCGCTCGATGTGCCCGTATGCAAGGGTACCAATGCCGTGACCGTGCTCAGTGGCAGCGACGCCCATCGCGGCAAGGTGCAGCCCTGCATCCGTTGCGGCAAGTGTGTCGAGGTATGCCCTATGGGTCTCGAGCCCTATCTGCTCGCTACGCTCTCTGCCAACGATATGTACGACCGTGCCGAGCAGGAGCAGATAGTATCGTGCATAGCCTGCGGCAGCTGCCAGTTTACCTGTCCGTCACACCGGCCTATCCTCGACAACATCGTAATCGGCAAGGGTAGGGTGATGGCCAATATCAAATCACGTAATCAGAAGAAATAAGATAATGAGTAAATTGATAATATCCCTTTCGCCCCACGCCCACGGCGGCGACAGCGTAGAGCGCAATATGTATAATGTGCTGTTAGCGCTGGTGCCGGCCCTGCTGGTGTCGTTCTATTACTTCGGGCTGGGCTCGGTGGTAGTCTGTTCGGTAAGCGTGGCGGCCTGTGTCTTCTTTGAGTGGGCGATAACACGCTATATGCTGCGCCGCCCCACCACGCTGCTCGACGGGTCGGCCTGCATCACGGGTCTGCTGCTGGGCATGAACCTGCCCAGCAACTTCCCCATCTGGATGATTATCGTGGGCGCACTGGTAGCCATCGGCATCGGCAAGATGACCTTTGGCGGACTGGGTTGCAACCCCTTCAATCCAGCCATCGTGGGTCGCTGTTTTCTCCTGGTCAGCTTTCCGGCTGCTATGACGTCATGGCCAGTGGCAGGACAGCAGATGGCGTACACCGATGCAGTGACTGGAGCCACTCCGCTGAGCCTGATGAAGACCGCCATCAAGACTGGCGACGTAAGCGTGTTGCAGGGCTTGCCCGACACGGTCGACATGTTGCTGGGCAATGTGGCCAATGGCTATGGAGCAGGCACCATAGGCGAGGTGTGTGCCCTGGCGCTGATAGCCGGACTGATATGGATGCTCTGGCGCCGCGTCATTACCTGGCATATCCCCATTACCATTCTGGCCACCGTCTTCGTGCTGAGCGGGGCGTTGCATGTGGCCAATCCGGTCTACGCCCATCCTATGGCAGTGGTGCTAAGTGGCGGACTGATGCTGGGTGCCATCTTTATGGCTACCGACTATGTCACCTCGCCCATGACCCATCGCGGGCAGGTCATCTATGCCGTGGGCATAGGTGTGCTCACCGTGGTGATACGCAACTGGGGCAGCTATCCCGAGGGTATGTCGTTTGCCATACTCATCATGAATGCCTTTACGCCCCTCATCAACTTCTATGTCAAACCTAAACGATTTGGGGAGGTAAGCCGATGAAGAAGATGGAATCGACACTCACCAACATGATAGTGGTGCTGGTGGGAGTGGCACTGGTGACAGGATGCCTGCTGGCAGTGGTCAACCACATCACAGAGGGTCCGAAGGCTGCGCAGAAGACTCTGGCTCTGGCTGAGGGCATACGCACCGTGATGGGAAGCAGCGACGTGACGGTGAGCAAGACAGACACCGTATGTATGACGGTCAACGGCAAACCGGCGGAACTGATAGTGCATCGTGTGGCTGGCGGCGGTGCTGCCGTGGAGAGCCAGACGATGGGATTTGGCGGTGACTTGCGTGTGCTGGTGGGCTTTGCCGATGATGGCACCATCACCGGTTATACCATATTGCAGCACGCTGAGACGCCAGGACTTGGCGCCAAGGCTGCCACGTGGTTTCAGAAAGACGGCAAGGGAAACATCATCGGCAAGAAGGCCGTGAAGCCACTCGCCGTGAGCAAGGACGGAGGTGAGGTAGACGCCATCACCGCCTCGACCATCACCTCGAGAGCCTTCCTGAAAGCCGTAAACCAGGCGTATGCCGCCTATATGCAGCAGTCTGCCGACGCCCACACCGGCGCAACCGAAATAAAGAAAGGATAGACAACGATGAATCTACTCAATATAATCAAAAACGGCATCATCAAGGAGAATGCCACATTCGTATTGCTCTTGGGCATGTGTCCCACACTGGCTACCACCACAAGTGCCACCAACGGACTGATGATGGGTCTGGCCACGATGGCAGTGCTGATATGTACCAACTTTGTCATCTCCTGCATCAAGAACATCACCCCCGACAAGGTGCGCATACCTGTCTTCGTAGTGGTCATCGCTACCTTCGTCACCATTCTCCAGATGTTTATCGAGGCTTATCTGCCCGATGTCAACAAGAGTCTGGGCATCTATATCCCGCTGATAGTGGTCAACTGTGTGATATTGGGCCGTGCTGAAGCCTTCGCCTGCAAGAACACTCCGCTGGCGAGCATCGCCGACGGTGTGGGTATCGGTCTGGGCTTTGCCCTGGCACTGACTCTGCTCGGTGCCGTGCGTGAAATTCTGGGCGCAGGGTCGCTCTTCGGGTGTGCCCTCTTGCCCGAGACTACCAATATCCTGCTCTTTGTGCTTCCTCCGGGTGCATTCATCACCTTGGGTTATCTTGTCGCAGTGTTCAACCATTTCAAAAAGGCATAGACTATGGAATATATCCTGATATTCATCTCGGCGATATTCGTCAACAACATCATACTCTCCCAGTTCTTGGGCATCTGTCCGTTTCTGGGTGTCTCCAAGAAGATAGACACCGCTCTGGGCATGGGTATGGCAGTGGCTTTTGTGCTCACGCTGGCCACCATCGTGACCTATCTTATCCAGTATGGACTGCTTGTGCCGCTCGGGTTGCAGTATCTGCAGACGCTGGCCTTCATTCTGGTCATCGCGGCACTGGTGCAGATGGTTGAAATCATCCTGCGTAAGGTTTCGCCCGCCCTCTATCAGGCATTGGGCATCTTCTTGCCACTCATCACGACCAACTGTGCGGTGCTGGGTGTGGCCATCCTCGTCATTCAGAAAGACTATACGCTGGCGGAGAGCATCGCCTATGCTTTCTCTACCGCATTGGGCTTTGCCCTGGCGCTCACCATCTTTGCCGGAATGAGAGAGCAGATGGCTCTGGTGCAGATACCCAAGGGCATGCGTGGTATGGCCATCGTGCTCGTGGCAGCCGGCCTGCTGAGTCTCGCATTTATGGGCTTCAGCGGCGTGGATAGCGGTCTGAAGGCCGCATTGGGGCTCGAATAAACGGTAGAATAACGATTATTTATCATAACATCAAACAATATGAAACAGACAATTCTGGTAACAGGTGGTACTGGCTTTATAGGCTCTCATACCACAGTTGAACTGCAGCAGGCAGGCTACAAGGTAGTTGTAGTAGACAATCTGTCTAACTCCAATGAGAAAGTGCTCGACGGTATTGAGAAAATCACAGGCATCCGTCCTGCCTTTGAGAAGGTTGACCTCCGTGACAAGGAGGCTACAGAGAAGGTGTTTGAGAAATACCCTGACATCGAGGGTATCATCCATTTCGCCGCTTCCAAGGCTGTGGGTGAGAGTGTGCAGAAACCTTTGCTCTATTATCACAACAATATCATCTCGCTGGTCAACCTGCTGGAACTCATGCCTAAGTATAATGTCAAGGGCATCATCTTCTCTTCTTCATGCACCGTATACGGTCAGCCCAAGCCTGAGAATCTGCCTGTTACCGAGCAGGCTCCTCACCAGAAGGCTACCTCGCCTTATGGCAATACCAAGGAGGTGAACGAGCAGATTATCCTTGACGATATCAAAAGTGGTGCTCCTATCAAGAGCATCGTGCTGCGCTACTTCAATCCTATCGGTGCCCACCCATCGGCTCTCATCGGCGAGCTGCCCAATGGTGTGCCCAACAACCTCATCCCCTTTGTCACTCAGACCGCTATCGGTGTACGCGAGCAGCTCACCATCTTCGGCAACGACTATAACACTCCCGACGGTACCTGTATCCGCGACTATATCTATGTAGTGGATCTGGCCAAGGCTCATGTGGCTGCTATGGCGCGCGTGCTTGACAAGGAAACCGAGCCTATCGAGTATTTCAATATCGGTACAGGTAAGGGCAATTCTACCCTCGAGATTGTCGAGGCTTTTGAGCGTGCCACCGGCGTGAAGCTCAACTGGAAGTATGGTCCTCGTCGTGAAGGCGATATCGAGAAGATTTGGGGCGACTGTACCCACGCCAATAAGGTGCTGGGTTGGAAGGCCGATACTCCTCTTGATGAAGTCATGCGCAGTGCATGGAACTGGCAGCTCAAGCTCCGTGAAGACGGCGTGATGTAATAACTCTACGGGATAGACTCGTCCCCATATATTGCTTCTATACGGTGATGCCTTGTCATTGTATAGAAGCAATTTTCATTTGTTGGCTGCCACAACTCGGCAATCCATCACGATGGTACGGGAACTCGGCAAAGCTGTCATTATCATCATGGAGATAGGATGGGGTAGCGTCATTATGATGCATACAAACGATAATAGGCTGACTTCCTTGCGGAAATCAGCCTATATCAATTTCTTTTCCGGTGAAGAATTAAGCCTCAGCGGGAGCCTCTTCGGTAGCTTCAGCCTGAGCAGCAGCCTCGGCCTCAGCCTTGGCAGCAGCCTCAGCAGCCTTCTTGTCAGCTACTTTCTTGGCGATAGCCTCGTTAATCTTCTTCTCCTGCTCGAGCTCCTTGGCAGCAGCTTCCTTCTTACCCTTTGCTACGTTCTCACGAGTAGTAGTGGTCTTCTGGTCTTTGCCCTGCTTCCAGGCCTCAAACTTCTGCTGCATAGCAGCTTCGTCGAATGCGCCCTTCTTTACGCCACCTTTGAGGTGCTTCATCAGGTAAACGCCCTCGCCCTTGAGGATGTTGCGAGCTGTATCGGTGGGCTGTGCGCCAACCTCTACCCAGTAGAGTGCACGCTCGAAATTCAAATCTACAGTTGCAGGATTGGTGTTAGGATTGTAAGTACCAATCTTCTCAGTAAATCTACCATCACGTGGTGCTCTTGCGTCAGCGATAATGATGCTGTAGAAAGCATAGCCTTTACGACCGCCGCGCTGTAATCTGATCTTTGTTGCCATTTTTAATGTAAAATTATGATTAGGTTTGAATTTTATTGCTGCCATCACGTGACAGCGGGTGCAAAGGTACTACATCTTTTTGGAAAACGAAAGAAAATTAGTGGAAAAGTGATGGTTTTCATCGTATTTTTGTCTATTTGGGCTTTATGATTGCTGGGTTTGTGGGTATCAAGGCGATTGTTGCGCGTGTTTTGAGTCATATCACTCGTAGCTGGTAGGGTAGGGCAATCAGCAGTCATCACTTTTCCTGCATCCCTATACCTTATTATATATATAAGGAGCAAGCGCAACATGGCAATATGATTTTATGGAGCATCCAGATGGCTGTGGCACGTTTTTTGCAAATGATTAAAGTGAACGAAACTTTATAAAATACATATAACTATGCAAAAAGGTAATATCGGAGTAACGACAGAGAACATATTCCCTGTCATCAAGAAGTTCCTCTATTCTGATCACGAGATCTTCCTTCGTGAAATGGTTTCCAATGCGGTAGACGCTACCCAGAAGCTGAAGACCCTGGCTGCCCAGGGTGATTTCAAGGGCGAGATGGGTGACCTCACCGTGCATGTAAACCTGGATAAGGACAAGGGTACGCTCACAATCAGCGACCGCGGTATCGGTATGACTGCCGACGAGGTTGACCGTTATATCAATCAGATAGCCTTCTCTGGCGTCAACGACTTCATGGAGAAGTACAAGGACAAGGCCAATGCCATCATCGGTCATTTCGGTTTGGGTTTCTACTCTGCTTTCATGGTAAGCAAGAAGGTAGAGATTGTTACCCGCAGCTACAAGGATGACGCCAAGGCCGTGAAATGGTCTTGCGACGGCAGCCCTTCATATACACTGGAAGAAACAGAGAAGGAAGACCGTGGTACTGACATCATCCTCTACATCGACGACGACTGCAAGGAATTCCTGGAGAAGGCCCGCATCGAGTCGCTGCTCAACAAGTACTGCAAGTTCCTGGCTGTGCCCGTAGCCTTTGGCAAGAAGACCGAGTGGAAGGACGGCAAGCAGGTGGAGACTGCCGAGGACAATATCATCAACGACGTGGAGCCTCTCTGGACCGCTACCCCAAGCCAGTTGAAGGACGAGGACTACAAGAAGTTCTATCGCACGCTCTATCCCATGCACGATGAGCCCCTCTTCTGGATTCATCTGAATGTAGATTACCCCTTCCATCTTACGGGTATTCTCTATTTCCCACGTATCAAGAGCAATATAGAACTCCAGCGCAACAAGATACAGCTCTACTGCAACCAGGTGTTTGTGACCGATCAGGTCGAAGGCATCGTGCCCGACTTCCTCACTCTCCTGCATGGTGTGATTGACTCTCCCGACATCCCCCTCAACGTAAGCCGAAGCTATCTACAGAGTGATGCCAACGTGAAGAAGATCTCTACCTACATCACCAAGAAGGTGGCAGACCGTCTGCAGTCGCTCTTCAAGGCCGACCGCAAGGCTTTTGAGGAGAAATGGGACGACTTGAAGCTCTTCATCAACTACGGCATGCTGTCGCAGGAAGATTTCTATGACCGCGCCAAGGACTTTGCCTTGATGAAGGACACCGACGGCAAGTACTTCACCTTCGAGGAGTACAAGACCCTCATCAAGGACAACCAGACCGACAAGGATGGCAATCTGGTATATCTCTACGCCAACGACGCCACCGAGCAGTATTCATATATCGAGGCTGCCAAGGCCAAGGGTTACAGCGTGCTGCTGATGGACGGTGAACTCGATACTCCTGCCATCTCCATGTTGGAGCAGAAGTTTGAGAAGAGCCGCTTCACACGTGTCGATGCCGACATCGCCGACCGTCTTATCACCAAGGACGACGAGAAGAAGAACGAGCTGGGCGAGGATGAGAGCGCCAAGCTGTCAGAGGTCTTCAAGACCCAGATGCCCAAGATAGACAAGGCCGAGTTCATGGTCGAGGTCCAGCCTATGGGCGAGAATGGACAGCCTGTACTCGTCACCCAGAATGAATATATGCGTCGTATGAAGGAGACCAGCAAGTATCAGCCTGGCATGAGTTTCTATATGCAGATGCCTGATTCGTATATGGTAGTACTCAACAGCGACCATCCGCTCATCAAGCGTGTACTTGACGAGACCGACAAGGCTACCGCAGATGCTCTGAAGCCGGTTGAGGCCGAATTGCGTGGTCAGGAAGCTCGTCTGGCTGCCATCAATCAGAGCCAGAGTGGCAAGAAAGACGAGGAAATCAGTCAGGAGGAGAAGGACGACAAGGCCAATACGCAGAAGGCCATCAACGACCAGCGCGCCAAGAAGACCCAGATTCTGAGCGAATACGCTGCTGGCAATGAGGTGGTACATCAGCTCATCGACTTGGCATTGCTCCAGAACGGCATGCTGAAGGGACAGCGTCTGAATGACTTCCTCAAGCGTTCGGTTGACCTGATTAAGTAATCGAATTATCTAAATTTCTTTTTAGAGAGTCGTATCTGTAGTGGATACGGCTCTTTTTTTTAGGTTCGCCGTGGTCACCAGGGCGCAGATTGTCGTTTCCGGTCTCTGGGTGCAGTTCCTATGTGGCGAGGCCAGGTTGCGCCCGGCAGACATGGCCCGGGCAGTCATTATCGCCAAATATGGGGTAAAATATGGCCGAAAACAGGAAAAATGCAGTTTTTTGAAAAATAATTGAGGAAATGTTTGGCGGTATAGGAAAAACTCTGTACCTTTGCACTCGCAATTAAGGAACAAGGTTAGCCTACTACTTAAGAAGCAAAGAACGGAATGGTTCCGTAGCTCAACTGAATAGAGCATCTGACTACGGATCAGAAGGTTGTGGGTTTGAATCCCGCCGGAATCACTACCAAGGACTGAGGTTTTCTCAGTCCTTTTTTTATGTCCGCACGCAAGGCTGCATTTCTTTTTTTAGGGGTGGTCGCAGTTGTTGTCATTGTGTCATGTGCCACAAGCGAAATAGCAAATATTACAGGTAGAGTATTTGCAATAATGTGTAAATTTGCAGCTATAATACTTAACAATACCCAAGCCTAATGCGAAAAATCAATACTTTGCTGACTATCTGTGCGGCGGCGTCGATGCTCCATGCGCAGCCCCGCATCAACCCCGATGATTACAAGATAGACGCTGCCGACGTGCAGCGGGCCGAGAAGCTCATTGCCGCTCCGGTGCCCGACGACGTGGTGATGCCCACGCGCCATCCTGACGCCCAGTGGTATCCCGGCGCGGCGCTCGGCCTGTTTATGCACTGGGGCATACACAGTGTCGACGGCATCCAGCCGTCCTGGAACATGATAAAGCACTACCGCTATGGCGGCAAGCGTTATCACAGTCCCAAGCGTTATTACCGGCTTGCCCGCAAGTTCAAGCCCACCATTCTTCCCGACAGTTTCCTCACGGCAGCCCATGACGCCGGGTTCACCTATGCCGTGCTTACCACCCGTCACCACGACGGTTATGCTCTCTGGCCATCCAAGTATGGTATAGGCGTGCGCCACGACTTGCCCGGCCGCGACCTCGTGCGCGAGTATGTCGATGCGTGTCGTGCCGCCGGACTCAAGGTGGGCCTTTACTTTTCGCCCCGCGACTGGCATTATCCTGAGGCAATGGCGCCATGTGAGTTTAATGTCAGAACCCGAAGCAAGGTGCCAGCCATAACCGACAGTGTAGCCAATCGCGCGAAGTATGTAAGGTTTGTGGGATATGTGATGCGCCAGCTGGAAGAACTGCTGACGCACTATGGCAAGATAGATCTGCTGTGGCTCGACGGTATGGAGTGGCGTGGCATCACTGAGAACAACACCGAGAAGATATACAGTTGGATTAGAACCATGCAGCCCGGTATCGTCATCAACGACAGATGGGCCAACCTGGTAGACCCCGACAACCCCGACGGAACCAGCGTGCGCATAGGCGACCTCACCACGCCCTTTGAGTGCGGCGAGCCTACCTATATCCCTTCGCCCTGGTGGGAGGTGCAGGACCTGTGGACCTATGGCGGCGGCTGGGGCTACGACCGCAAGGAGAAGTTCCGCCCTATGGCCTGGTTCTTCAACCGCTTGGCCCAGGCGCGTTCCCTTGGTGGCAACTTCCTGGTCAATGTGGGTCCCCGGCCCGACGGCGATATGCCGCGGGAGTTCTATGCCAAGATGGACAGTCTGTCGCAGTGGATGACGTATGGTCGCGAGTCAATCTTCGGCACCGGCATCACGCCCGGGCCCGAGCTCTGCAATGTCAAGCTCACCTCGCGCGGCAGCGATACGCTCTATGCCCATGTAATGCCAAAGGGCAGCAACCAGGTCAACCTGATTACTGCCCGTAAGCCTGCCAGTGTCACCGTCTTGCGCACTGGCCAGAAGTTATCGTTTATCTATCGCGACAGCCACCTTTACTTTGCGGTGCCCAAAGAGCAGCGTCTGCCCATGGACGAGGTGGTGCGCATCTTGTTTTAGACTATGCCCTGTGCCATCATGGCTCGTGCAACCTTGAGGAAGCCGGCTATGTTGGCACCCTTCACGTAGTTGATGTAGCCATCGGCCTGTGTACCATATTTCACACAGTTGGCGTGGATGTCGTTCATGATTTCGCGCAGCTTGGCATCCACCTCCTCGCGCGACCAGCGCAGACGCTCCGAGTTCTGCGTCATCTCCAGTCCCGATACTGCCACACCGCCGGCATTGCTTGCCTTGCCGGGGCAGTAGAGGATTTTGGCATCCTGGAACACCTTGATGGCCTCGGGAGTGGTGGGCATGTTGGCGCCCTCGGTTACGGCTATCACGCCGTTGGCCACCAGTGCCTGCGCAGCCTCTTCGTTGATTTCGTTCTGGGTGGCACAGGGTGTGGCGATGTCGGCCTTCTCAAACCAAGGCTTGGCGCCCTCCACGTATTTCACGCCGTACTTCTCGGCATATTCGCGTATGCGGCCACGCTCTATATTCTTGAGTTCCATGATGTAGTCGAGCTTCTCGCGGTCTATTCCGTCGGGGTCGTAGATATATCCGTCTGAGTCAGAACAGGTGACGGGCTTGGCGCCGAGCTCGAGCAGTTTCTCCATAGTATATTGTGCCACGTTGCCCGAACCCGATACGAGCACTGTCTTGCCGGCGAGCTCTATGTTGCGCGTCTTCAGCATGTTTTCGAGGAAGTAGATGTTGCCGTAGCCCGTGGCTTCGGGACGGATGCGCGAACCGCCAAACTCCTGACCCTTTCCGGTGAGGATGCCACAGAACTGATGGGTGAGCTTCTTGTACATACCAAACATGTAGCCCACCTCGCGGCCACCCACGCCGATGTCACCTGCCGGAACGTCTTCGTCGGGACCGATGTGGCGGTAGAGTTCGAGCATGAAAGCCTGGCAGAACCTCATCACCTCGGCATTGCTCTTGCCGCGGGGAGAGAAGTCGCTGCCGCCTTTGCCGCCGCCCATAGGCAGGGTAGTGAGCGAGTTCTTGAAAGTCTGCTCAAAAGCAAGAAACTTGAGAATAGACTGGTTTACCGATGAGTGGAAACGAATGCCGCCTTTGTAGGGGCCGATGGCGTTGTTGTGCTGGACGCGGTAACCCATGTTGGTCTGCACATTGCCTTTGTCGTCGACCCAGTTTACGCGGAACTGGATGATGCGATCCGGAACACAAAGGCGCTCGATGAGGTTGGCCCTGTCAAATTCGGGGTGCTTGTTGTATTCATCCTCAATGGTGGCCAAAACCTGGCTGACAGCCTGGATATACTCAGGCTCATTTGGAAATCTTCTCTTAAGATTTTCCACAACATCCGTAGCTTTCATTCTGTTAATGTTTTAAGTAAAAATGTTAACCTTGATACAATTTCTCTCAATCTTTTGGGCAAAGTTATACATTTTTACTTAAAAACCGCACAAATTGTAATGAAATTTACGAAAAATGTTGAAAAAAGTAAGGATTGTCATCATTATCCCCACTTCTTCCAACCATTATGCCGCTAATTCTGCAGCTGTTTCTGCGACCGTTGCCAGTCATCAGTCTTCGTACAGATAGAAGAAACGCTCCATCATCTGCCACTTCTCGTCAGAGGTATCGCCCTCCTTGCACTTTTGGAAACGGCCGACAAAGTTTTCCCACTCCTGCTGGCGGGGCAGCTGTGCGAGTCTGGCCATAGCCTTGTCCCAGTCGAAGTCGAGGGGAGTCTCTACGATCATCACCTCGCGTGTACCTATAATATATAGTTCCATCTCCAGGATGCCTACTTCCTGTATTCCCTGCTTGATTTCGGGCCAGAAGTCCTCGCGCGAATGAGCTTTACGATAGCTGGCCAGCGACTCAGGGTCGTCCTTGAGCTCCAAAATCTGAACATAACGCTTTACGGGTTGGCCGAAGCGCTTTACGATATATCCTTCCGTCATCATAGTTGTTGTTATGTAGTTATTAATTGCCTTTTATTGATATAACGCAAGTCCTCGATTTTTATTTTGACCGAGGTCAACAAAAGTGGGATTTCATACCATTTTAGTGCGAATTGTTTGGACTGTGTGCGCAAACAGCGTAACTTTGCACTCGATAACAAAAGGATAACATTAACAACTTAAAAAAGAAAGGTAAAAAGATTATGTTGACATTAGGATTTGTAATGATTATCGCAGTCGCTTTGGTTAAGGCCATCAGTTTGGGTCACAACCTCGACATGGGCAAGTAAGCCCCTTGCGAAGAAAGGTAAAACACCATTGGTGTTACAATTATAATAATTTAGGTGGAAAAGGCCTGGTTTTGAAAGAAACCGGGCCTTTTTTGTCAAATTTCTATGCCCTGATATGTTGATTATTCTTACCTTTGTATCCGATTTCGGCATGTGGCCGGACTTTTTCTCTACAAACAATTAACAAACAATAAAACAAGTTACAATGAAAAGATTGATTTCTTTCTTGATGATGGTCTTTGCCTGCACCGCGACTTTCGCCCAGGTAGAGCGGCCCAAGCTCGTGGTAGGCTTCGTGGTCGACCAGATGAGATGGGATTACCTCTATTATTATAATGACCAGTTTGGCGAAGGCGGCTTCAAGCGCCTGCTGCGCGAAGGGTTCAGCTGCGAGAACACCATGATCAACTATGTGCCCACCGTTACTGCCATCGGCCATTCATGTATCTATACCGGCTCGGTGCCAGGCCTCAACGGCATCGCCGGCAACGATTTTATGATTGCCGGCAAGAAGATGTACTGCGTGTCCGACTCCACCGTGCATGGCGTGGGCTCGTCGAGCAGAGAGGGCAAAATGTCGCCTCGCAACCTCCTTGCCACAGGCATCGGCGATATGCTCAAGATAGCCACCGACTACAAGGCCAAGGTCTTTGGCGTTGCGCTCAAGGACCGCGCAGCCATCCTGCCCGCAGGCCATGCTGCCGACGCCGCCTACTGGTGGGACACCTCGGCAGGACACTTCATCTCCAGCTCCTATTATATGGACAAGCTGCCCGAGTGGGTCAACCGCTTCAACAAGACCGTGCGCGTGAAGCCTGGTACCGACATCAAGTGCAGCCCCGAGGGTGTCACCAAGACTTTCCAGATGGCCAAAGCCGTGCTCGACAATGAGCAGCTGGGTCAGGACGATGTCACCGACATGCTCGCCATCAGCATCTCTTCGACCGACATCATCGGCCATGCCTATGGCACCCGTGGCGCCGAGAATAAGGCTGCCTATATGCGTACCGATGCCGAGTTGGCAGACTTCCTCGCCTATCTCGACCAGAAGGTGGGCAAGGGCAACTATCTCTTCTTCCTCTCCGCCGACCACGGTGGCATGCACAACGCCAATGTGATGAAAGAGCACAAGATACCCGCCGACGGCTATGCCGCATGGAACGAAATCAAGTCGCTCAACGAGGCCTTCCGCACCAAGTATGGCATCGAGACCGTGGCGCTCATGGCCAATGCCAACCGCATCTACCTCGACCACGCTGCCATCGCCAAGGCAGGACTCCAGCTCGACGCCGTGAAGAAAGAGGCTGCCGACTTCCTGGCCCGCAACCCCAAGGTACACATGGTAGTCGACTATGCCAATGCCGTCAACACCAGTCTGCCACAGCTCATCCGCGAGCGCATCGTCAACGGATGGAACCCCGAGCGCAGCGGCGACCTCTTTGTGGTACCCAAGCCCCATCATGTCGATGGCGTGGTTACCCCCGAATACCGCGGCACCAGCCACGGCGTGTGGAACCCCTACGACTCACACATCCCCATGGTATTTATGGGATGGAAGGTGCCCCACGGACAGACCTCCACACCTACCCGCATCGTCGATATCGCCCCCACCGTGTGCGAGATGCTGCATATCCAGATGCCCAACGCCTGCATAGGCGACGCTGTCAACGAGATAGTTAATCCCAAATAATCCCTGTTTTAGTTTCACACCATCAAGCCACTCACCCATGCCGTGAGTGGCTTTTTTCATATCCACAAACTCTCCGCTACCACCCCTAAGTTTATTTCAAAGCATGAAATGCAGAAATCATGGCGCGCAATCATAAAAGCAAACCACGAAACAATAAAATCCAACCCCGAAAAACTTCCCAAAGCCATTATCACCACCTTCTTCCGTGTGGTGGGATGGGGGAGTGTGGTGGCGGGAATGATGGTTGTAGTGACGACAAAGCCCAGGACTGTGGGGAAAATTCCTCGACAGTCCTGGGCAGTTATCTTCTTGGCCTCGCCTTGCGGCAGAGGGCCATTGCTTAATAATTCTCAGCCTTGAGCTCGAAGTAGCTCTGCGGATGGTTGCACACGGGGCATACCTGGGGTGCCTGCTTGCCCACTACCACGTGGCCACAGTTGCGGCATACCCAGATGGCGTCGCCTTCGCGTGAGAATACGAGGGCGTCCTCGATGTTCTTCAGCAACTTGCGGTAGCGCTCTTCATGGAGCTTCTCGATGGCAGCCACGCCGCGCATCTTGGCAGCAATCTCTGTGAAGCCCTCTTCCTCGGCCTCCTGTGCCATGCGGTCGTACATGTCGGTCCACTCGTAGTTTTCGCCCTCGGCGGCAGCCTTCAGGTTGCTTCTGGTATCCTTTACGGCGCCACCTTCAAGGTACTTGAACCACAACTTGGCGTGCTCTTTCTCATTGGCGGCAGTCTCTTCGAAGATGGCAGCTATCTGCTCGAAGCCGTCCTTCTTGGCGCGTGATGCGAAATAGGTATATTTGTTGCGAGCCATAGACTCACCTGCGAAAGCCTCCATGAGGTTCTTCTCTGTTTTGGTTCCTTTAAGTTCTTTCATAATCATTTCTGTTTTGTTTGTTATTCTGGATGCAAAGTTAACCATATATCCGACAGCCTCCAAACGTTTTTTTCTATCTGCCCATAGAAAAAATCTATAATAGTGTGCTCTGCCGTTGATTATTTTATTAACTTTGCCCATACAAATGATAATTTTAACGCGTAAATAGGCCATGACATTACAACAGATGGAATATATTGTGGCGGTATATCGGCTTCGCCATTTCGCCCGTGCCGCCGAGCATTGTGGCGTCACCCAGCCCACGCTGAGCGCCATGATACAGAAGTTGGAAACCGAATTGGGCGTGAAGATATTTGAGCGCTCGTCGCAGCAGGTGATACCCACCGAGATAGGCCGCAAGGTGGTAGAGCAGGCATGGAAGGTGCTGGTGAGAGCCAACCGCATCCACGACATCGTGAACGAAGAGCGCCAGTCGCTGGCAGGCACTTTCAGTCTGGGTATCCTGCCCACCATAGCCCCATATCTGCTGCCTCGGTTCTTCACCCGTCTGCAGCGCGAGCACCCCGAGGCCGATATCCGCGTGATGGAGATGAAGACTGCCGACATCAAGCGTGCCCTCAACCGGGGCGAGCTCGACGCCGCCATCCTGGTGAGCCTCGACGATATGGACCACTATGTGCAGACACCGCTCTTCTATGAGCAGTTTCTGGCCTACGTGTCGCGTGGCGATGCCCTCTTCTCCCACAAGGCCATCAAGACCAGCGACCTGAACAACGAGTTCCTATGGCTGCTCGAAGAGGGTCACTGCTTCCGCGACCAGCTGGTCAAGTTCTGCCAACTCAAGTCGGCCGACAGCAGCAAGAAGACCTATTCGCTCGGTAGTATCGAGACCTTCATGCGCATGGTGGAGGGCGGCCAGGGTGTCACCTTCATTCCCGAGCTGGCTCTCGAACAGCTCTCTCCGGCTCAGCACGAACTGGTGCGCCCCTTTGCTCTGCCCATACCTGTGCGCGAGGTGGTGCTGCTTACCACGCGTGCCTTTGTGCGCCACTCGGTGCTCAATCTCATTGCCGACGCCGTGCGCCGCAGCGTGCCCCAACGTATGCTCCAGTTCAATAATACCGAGCAGAGGGTGTAGCCGCAGGCCTGCACCTGATGAAGAAACGATTAAAACAGATGATTATGGAAAATATTGCTGTCCGGTAAAAAACAAAATAGCATAAAATCTCGCCCGAAGCCCAGTAAATTTGACTTCGGGCTTTCTTTTTCCAACAATAAGCCCCCTTAATCGAAAAGATTAGGTGGTGGCGGCGCTTTTTGCGTCTCTTTTTGCAAGAATATCATTCCATGTTTTCTCGGGTTCTTCCATGAAAGCGATAAAATCGACATAGTACATGAGCTTGAATCCAACCATGGTAACAACCAGCGAGAATGCACTGTATCTGTTTCTCACCGTCTTTGGGCTCGTGCGTCTGCCCCATAGCGCATTCCCATTATCGTTATGTGAGTGTATTGTTTTTTTTACTATTATGTTGGCGGTTATGAGAAGCATTGTGCAATTATTCCCGAATAATAGACTGCTTCATCATTTTTTTTTGTACTTTTGTCCTCGTCTTTTAATACATATAGGATGAAAACAGTAAGAAGCATGATGGCGATACTGGCACTGGCCGTATCGATAGAAATGGGGGCACAGGGCATTATACGCCCTAAGACCACGCCTGCTCCGAATGTTACGCATACCACACCCTCAAAGTCTAAGACACAGAAGCGTACGGTGCAGACCCGAAAGAGTGGGCCGTCGCGTAAGCAACTGCTGGATCAGGCTGTACATGATATGGTACGCGTAGAGGGCGGCACCTATACAATGGGACTTACCAAGGGTATGCAGGATGCAGTAGGGTGGGCCTCGCCGGCTCATAGAGTTACGGTAAGCTCTTTCTTTATCAGTAAGTATGAGGTGACTCAGGCGCTGTGGCGTGCCGTCATGGGCAGTAACCCTTCGCGGTTTAAGGGCGACAACAGACCTGTGGAGCATGTGAGTTGGGATGACTGCCAGCTGTTTCTGTCGCGCCTCAGAACACTTACCGGCTACAGTTTCCGTCTGCCCACCGAGGCCGAGTGGGAGTATGCCGCACGCGGTGGTAACAGGTCGCGTGGCTATGTGTTCAGCGGTAGTGACAACCTGAATAACGTGGCCTGGTACAAGGGCAATAGCGACATGACCACCCACGATGTGGGAGGCCTGGAACCCAACGAACTGGGGCTGTATGACATGGCAGGCAATGTGGATGAGTGGTGTAGCGACTTTATGGGCGACTATACCGCCAGCCCGGCCGTTGACCCCAAAGGACCGGCTACGGGCGATTTCCGCGTGACGCGTAGCAATTACTGGAGTGGGGCGCAGATAGGGTGCTATATATGTGCCCGAGGCTCGGCAGCGCCCGATTTGCGCCATACTATAGGGCTGAGGCTTGCACTGTCAGAGTAGCGTTGCAAAAAGATAGATTATGGAAAAAGAATTTGAAGACTTCTGGACCGCTCATAGCAAACAACTCATTGCGCGAGCCCCCAAGCGCTGGCAGGAAGAGCGAACCCATAGCTTGGGGATGAACACTCTGGGCGACTGGCTGCTCTGGATAGTGCCCGTGGGCGTGGTGGTGTGTCTGATGGATTACAAGTTTGTGGCGAGCAGCCTGGTTAACTTCCTTATCTTGCTCGTCATCTGCGTGGTGTGCGTGGTGGTGTGCCAGATGGTGCGTCCCTATGTCACCGGCAAACGCAGCGTGGCCGAAATAGACAAGGAAATCAAGCAATACTACTACGAGCAGTATCGCCGCGACGGAAAGATAGAACTGTAAGGATGGCTATATCCGCATCAGGTCGCTCATGATGCTGTCGGAGAGGTAGATGCCGCTGCGGGTGAGGTGGAGCCGGTCGTCGTCGACAGCCAGCAGGCCGCGGCCGATGTGTGGTCTGGCGGCGTCGAGGGCAAACTGCCGGTCTTCGGGCGAAAGGTGCTCGAGCTGCAGCCCCTCTCGCGTGCGTAGAGCAGTGGTGATAAGGTCGTTGTAGTGGGTCTCGGCATCTATCGTCTCGTATTCGCAGGGGCGAATGCCATCTTCTATCGAGCTGATGTAGTCGTCCAGACTGGCTGTATTCCAACTCCTTGTCTTTCCGTCATACGAGTGTGCGGCTGCACCTACGCCTATGTAGGGCGTGTCGTGCCAGTAGCTGCTGTTGTGGCGGCTTCGGAAGCCCGGTAGGGCAAAGTTGCTTATCTCATAGTGTTCATATCCGGCAGCGGTAAGCCGGTCGATAAGCACGTTGTACATGTCGAGCGACAGTTCGTCGCTTATTTCCTTTATTTTCCCTTGCTCCAGATACCGGTAGAGCAGGGTACCCTCTTCATACATCAAGGAGTAGGCCGACAGGTGTTGGGCGCCGAGAGCGAGAGCATGGTCTATGTCGCTCTCCCAGTCGGCCAGAGTCTCGTCGGGAAAGCCGAACATGAGGTCTACGCTGATATTGCCGATGTTCAGCCGATGCAGTGTCTCTACAGCCTGTGTCACCTCATCGGCAGTGTGGCGTCGGCGAATCAGACGGAGCCTGCTGTCACTGAAAGTCTGGGCTCCCATACTTACACGGTTTACCTGTGGCGGCAGGCGGAAACCTGCGCGACACACGTCGTCGGGATTACATTCGATGGTGACTTCGGCGTCGTCGCTCACCCTATACCTATTATATATATAGGAGATGAGTCTGTCGAGATTGCCGGCAGAGAGCATGCTGGGCGTACCTCCCCCCAGATAGATGGTATCGATGCTGTCGGCAGAGGCTTGGCGCATGTCAAGTTCGTGGCACACGGCGTCGATATAACTATCTTGGATATCAGCACGTGTGGTACTGTAAAAGCCACAGTAGGCACAACGCGATGCACAGAAAGGTATGTGAATGTATAAACCAGCCATAATTGGCGCAAAATTACTAATAAGTTGAAAAAAAATGAAGATTTTTGCCGTTTTCTTTTGGTGTTTCTCCTAAAATATATAACTTTAGCATCGATAAGGGCAAGTGTATCGCAACACATGCCATGACTAAGAACATTACTAACAACTTAAATCTTTTTGATATGAGAGTATATCAAACAAATGAAATCAAGAACATCGCGCTGCTTGGCAGTGCGGGTAGCGGCAAGACCACGCTTGCCGAGAGTATGCTTTTTGAAGCTGGAATCATCAAACGTCGTGGTACAGTGGAAGCCAAGAATACGGTGAGCGACTACTTCCCCGTAGAGCAGGAGTATGGCTACTCTGTATTCCCCACAGTATTCCATGTAGAGTGGAACAACAAGAAACTGAATATTATCGACTGCCCCGGTTCCGATGACTTCGTGGGTGGCGCCATTACTGCCCTCAACGTTACCGACCAGGCCGTGATTCTCATCAATGGCCAGTATGGTCCTGAGGTGGGTACACAGAATAACTTCCGTTATACCGAGAAACTCAAGAAGCCCGTTATCTTCCTTGTCAACCAGTTGGATTCAGACAAGTGCGACTTCGACAACATCATCAACAGCATGCATGAAATCTATGGCAGCAAGTGCGTACAGATACAGTACCCCTTGTCTACCGGTCCTGGTTTCAATGCGCTTATCGACGTGCTCCTGATGAAGAAGTACAGCTGGAAGCCCGAGGGTGGTGCGCCTATCATCGAGGACATTCCTGCCGAGGAGATGGACAAGGCTCTGGAGCTGCACAAGGCTCTGGTCGAGGCTGCTGCCGAGAACGACGAGTCTCTGATGGAGAAGTTCTTCGAAGAGGAAACCCTCACCGAGGACGAGCTGCGTGAAGGTATCCGCAAGGGTCTGGTAACCCGCTCTATCTTCCCTGTATTCTGCGTATGTGCAGGCAAGGACATGGGCGTTCGCCGACTGATGGAATTCTTGGGCAATGTAGTTCCCTTCGTAAGCGAGATGCCTAAGATGCACAATACCCGTGGTGAAGAGGTTGAGGCCAACGCCGCCGGACCAGAGAGTCTGTATTTCTTCAAGACTGGTATGGAACCCCATATCGGTGAAGTGTCTTACTTCAAGGTTATGAGTGGTTCGGTTAAGCCTGGTGACGACCTTACCAATGCCGACCGTGGTTCCAAGGAGCGTCTGGGTACCATCTATGCCTGCGCCGGTGCCAACCGTATCGCCGTAGACCGTCTCGAGGCTGGCGACATCGGCTGTACCGTGAAACTCAAGGATGTCAAGACCGGCAACACGCTCAACGGCAAGGACTGTGAGTGGCGTTTCGACTTCATCAAGTATCCCAACTCCAAGTATTCGCGTGCTATCCGCACTACCAATGCCCAGGATATGGAGAAACTCATGGTCGCCCTGCTCAAGATGCGTCAGGAAGACCCCACATGGGTGGTAGAGCAGAGCAAGGAACTGCGCCAGACCATCGTTCACGGTCAGGGAGAGTTCCATCTGCGTACGCTGATGTGGCGTCTGGAAAACAACGAGAAGCTGAGTGTAGTCTTCGATGAGCCCCGCGTGCCTTACCGTGAGACCATTACCAAGAAAGCCAAGGCCGAGTATCGTCACAAGAAGCAGAGTGGTGGTGCCGGACAGTTTGGCGAGGTTCACCTCATCGTCGAGCCTTATGCCGAGGGTATGCCCGATCCTACCGTGTTCAACTTTGGTGGTCAGGAGTTCAAGATGAACATCAAGAGCCGTCAGGAAGTAGATCTGGAGTGGGGTGGCAAGCTCGTATTCCTCAACTCGGTTGTCGGCGGTGCCATCGATACTCGTTTCATGCCCGCTATCCTCAAGGGTATTATGGACTGCATGGAGCGCGGACCTCTTACTGGTAGCTACGCCCGTGATGTACGCGTAATCGTTTATGATGGCAAGATGCACCCGGTTGACTCCAATGAAATCTCATTCACCCTGGCTGCCCGCCACGCTTTCTCTGATGCGTTCAAGAATGCCGGTCCTAAGATTCTGGAGCCTATCTATGACCTCGAGGTTTATGTACCGTCAGACTATATGGGCGATGTGATGAGCGACCTGCAGGGACGTCGTGCCCTCATCATGGGTATGGACTCAGAGGCTGGTTACCAGAAACTCCAGGCCAAGATTCCATTGAAGGAGCTCGCCAACTACTCTATTTCTCTGAGTAGCCTTACTGGCGGACGTGCCTCGTTTACCACCAAGTTCGCCAGCTACGAACTCGTGCCCAATGATGTTCAGTCCAAGCTGATTGCCGAGCATGAGGCAGAGCAGAAAGACGATGACGAATAACAGAGTATAAAATCCGAAAATGATGGAGGGAATGGGTAAAGCCATATCCCTCCTTTTTTTTATCCTATCCGTCATCACGATAATTACAAATGCGTAAGTAATCTGTGTATTTATAGTTAATAATGTTAAACACGGTGTAAATAATTAACCTTTTAATGTTAACGTTTTAAGTATTTACGTATATTTGCATTATGAAAAAGAAAACAATATGGACCATAGCAGTCATCATGGGCGTCAGCTTCCTGATATTGCTTTTCCTACAGCTCAAGTATATCCAGGAGATGGTGGATATGAAGAAAGAGCAGTTTGACGAGAGTGTCAACCGTTCTCTCTATCAGGCCTCGCGCAATTTGGAGCTTAACGAGACCCTGCGTTATCTTGAGAAAGACGTCAACGAGACTGAGCGTAAGGCCTTCAAGAAGGACTCTGTGGGCACGCGCTCCAGCCATCCCGACGCTACAGTGCAGCAGTCGCATCAGTATGCTGCCGTGGGCAAGGACGGCACTATCTACACCTCGTTCGAGCTCAAGACCATATCATCCAATCCTGCCACCAAGCCCAAGGGAATGATTCTCGAAAACGACAAGGGCAGCATCTCCGAGGCTTCGAGGTCGTTGCAGGAGATTGTCAAGAACCGCTACGTTTATCAGAAGGCGCTGCTCGACGAGGTGGTGGTGTCTATACTCTACTCGGCATCAGACAAACCGCTGAAGGAGCGCATCAACTTCAAGCTGCTCGACCAGGACCTCAAGGCAGAGTTGATGAATAATGGCGTCAACATTGGCTACCATTTCACCGTGTCTACCCAGGACGGTCGCGAGGTCTATCGTTGTCCCGACTATTCCGACGAGGGAGAAGAGTACACCTACACCCAGATACTCTTCCGCAACGACCCGGTCAGCAAGATGGGAGTTGTCAAGCTGCACTTCCCCGATATGAACAGCTACATCTACTCGTCTATCCGCTTCATGATTCCCAGTGTGATCTTCACCGTGGTGCTGCTCATCACCTTTATCTTCACGATAGTCACGATATTCCGCTCGAAGAGATTGTCTGAGATTAAGAATGACTTCATCAACAATATGACCCACGAGCTCAAGACGCCTATCGCCAGCATTTCGCTTGCGGCGCAGATGATGAACGACCAGAGTGTCACCAAGAGCGAGACCATGATGAAGCATCTGTCGGGAGTGGTGCAGGACGAGTCCAAGCGCCTGCGCTTCCTCGTGGAGAAGGTGCTGCAGATGAGTATGTTCGACCGCAAGAAGGCTGTGTTCAAGAAGAAGCACCTCGACCTCAACGAGATGGTCGAGAACATGGCCAACTCGTTTACCCTGCGCGTAGAGCATACCGGCGGAAAAATCTACACCGAGATTGAGGCTGTCGACTCTGCCATCTATGTCGACGAGGTGCACTTCCAGAACGCCCTCTTCAATCTGATGGACAACGCCGTGAAGTATGGCAAGCCCGAGAAGCCGCTCAATATCTATCTGCGCACATGGAACGACGATACCCATCTCTGCTTCTCCGTGCGAGATACCGGCATCGGCATCAAGAAGGAAAACCTGAAGAAGGTGTTTGAGAAGTTCTACCGCGTGCATACCGGCAACGTGCACGATGTCAAGGGCTTCGGTCTGGGACTTGCCTATGTCAAGAAGATTATCGACCTGCATAACGGCACCATCAAGGTAGAAAGTGAAGTGGGCAAGGGTACCACCTTTACCATCAAGTTGCCCAAGATAGAAGATTAATCAATCACAATTATCAATAGAAACAATATCAATAATCATTTAAACAATACAACTATGGACGAGAAGTTGAAAATTTTGCTTTGCGAAGACGATGAGAATTTGGGAATGTTGCTCCGCGAGTATCTACAGGCCAAAGGTTATCAGGCAGTTCTCTGCCAGGATGGTGAGGTCGGCTACAGAGAGTTTGCCAAGGGCAAGTTCGACATCGCCGTTCTCGACGTGATGATGCCCAAGAAAGACGGATTCACCCTGGCCCAGGAGATTCGTCAGGCCAACACCGAGATTCCTATCATCTTCCTTACCGCCCGTGCCCTCAAGGACGATATCCTCGAAGGCTTCAAGATTGGTGCCGATGACTATATCACCAAGCCATTCTCTATGGAGGAGCTCGTGCTGCGTATTGAGGCCATCCTGCGCCGTGTCCATGGCAAGAAGGCCAAGGATGCTACCGTGTTCCGTATCGGTCGCTTCGTGTTCGACGCCCAGAAGCAGCTGCTCACCATCGGTGAGAAGCAGACCAAGCTCACCACCAAGGAGAACGAGCTCCTGGCTCTGCTCTGCGCTCACTCCAACGAGATTCTGCAGCGCGACTTTGCCCTCAAGACCATCTGGATTGACGACAACTACTTCAATGCCCGCTCGATGGATGTGTATATCACCAAGCTGCGTAAGCATCTGAAAGACGATGACCAGATTGAGATTATCAACATCCACGGCAAGGGCTACAAGCTCATCGTTCCCGATGCCGATTAAGGCTTGACGCGTAATACATAGAAAAAGGTTCTTCTGCATGCCATTGGCAAAGACAGAAGAACCTTTTTTCGTATCTTTATGAGTCATGCTGGGCGTCACGTCTGCCGTGTTCCGCCCGCTTTCCTATAGGTGTGTGGTCTTGTTGACCAGATAGCAGTCGAGTATCACCATGGCAGCCATAGCC
This sequence comes from Prevotella sp. P4-51, assembly GCF_002251455.1. Taxonomy (NCBI): domain Bacteria; kingdom Pseudomonadati; phylum Bacteroidota; class Bacteroidia; order Bacteroidales; family Prevotellaceae; genus Prevotella; species Prevotella sp. P4-51. The sequence goes on along the minus strand of NZ_NPJM01000009.1, from coordinate 55,574 downwards.
TCCACCACCGGCACGGCGCGTGGCAGCACGCATGGGTCGTGTCGACCTTTGACCTCCAGTTGCGTAGCATTGCCGTCGGTGTCTATTGTGGCTTGCGGTCTGAGCAGTGTTGCCACAGGCTTGAACGCCACACGGAAACAGATGTCTTCGCCATTGCTTATGCCGCCCTGTATGCCTCCGCTGTGGTTGGTAAGGGTCACGTGGCTGCCGTCGGGATCAAAGAGGTCGTTCACCTCGCTGCCTCTGTGTGAGGCCATGTCAAAGCCGTCGCCATATTCAAAACCTTTGACGGCATTGATGCTCAGCATCGCACTGCCCAGTTGGGCGTGCAGTTTGCCGAACTCTGGTTCGCCCAGTCCGGCAGGACATCCCTCGACCACACAGGTAATGACGCCACCGATGGTGTCGCCGTCGCTCTTTACCTGCATGATGAGCTCTTCCATCTGTGCCGCTTTGTCGGCATCCGGACATCTCACGTCGTTGTCGTCAGTGCGTCTGAGGTCGTATCGGTGATAGTCGCGGTCCAGCGCTATCCCTCCTACCTGCGAGGTATATGCCGTGATGCTTACCCCTATCTGCTTGAGCGCCAGCATAGCCAGCGCGCCACCCACACAGCGGCTTATCGTGACCCGCGCCGACGAGCGTCCGCCCCCACGATGGTCGCGTATGCCATACTTATTATAATAGGTATAGTCGGCATGCGAGGGTCTGAACACACGGCGCATATTGTCATAGTCATGCGAGTGCTGGTTGGTATTGCGCACGATGAATCCGATGGGCGCACCGGTCGATTTGCCCTCAAATACACCACTGAGTATTTCTACCCGGTCGCTCTCGTTGCGCTGCGTCGTAAGCTGGCTTTGACCCGGACGACGACGGTCCAACTGGTGTTGCACGAAGTCCATGTCGATGTCTATCCCAGCCGGAAAACCGTCGATGACACCGCCTATCGCTTCACCATGGCTCTCGCCGAAGGTGGTGAGGCGCAGTATGTTTCCTATTGTGTTGCTCATGTTGTGGGTGGTTTTGTTGCCTATTGGCCTATTAGTGGTTGTGGTGTCCGCCTCCGCAGTGGCCCTCGCCTCCGCAGTGACCTTCTCCGCCACAGTGACCCTCACCGTCGCAGTGGCCGTCGCCGCAACCGCCGTCACCACAGTGACCGCCGCAGCCGCCTCCGCAGTGTCCGCCACATCCGCCTTCACCGCTCAGCATGCGTGCCATCTGCTCTATCTCGGCATTGGTGGCAGGACGCGACTCGTGGATGGTACCCTTGAAGTTGAGCGTCATACCAGCCAGTGGGTGGTTGAGGTCTATGCGCACCTTGTCGCTGCCGATGCTTACCACGCGTCCGAGGAAACGGTTGCCGTCCTCGTTCTGCAGCGGGACGATGGCTTCGGGGTAGATGTTCTTGCTGTCAAACTTGCCGTCGACGCTGAATATCTGCTTGTCCAGTTCCACTACGCGTGTGTCTACATGTTCGCCATAAGCTCTGTCGGGAGAGAGCACGAAGTCGAAGTCGGCACCCTCTGCCAGACCCACGAGATTGCTCTCAAAGTCCTCGAGAGTGGTTCCGAAACCGCTGAGAAACACAAATGGTTTGTCTTTAGCTGTCTCTTCTATCAGTTCCTGCTTGTTGTCGGTGATATCATAGAGCTTGTAGGCCACGCTGATATACTTGTAATCCTTTTGTTCCATTATTATTTAAGTATTATTGTTTGCTGTTCATGCAAAGGTACTAAAAAAACAGGGGTTACGGGGCTTTCTCCTTGATTTTTTTGACTTTGGCTTGCGTGGCTCGTTTATTTTCATTTATTTTGCAATATGAAGCGAACCGTATTTATGTTTTTGCTATGGGTCATGGTGACGGCTGTCTATGCCCAGCGCCCCGATTTTACCAAGATGTCTGCCATGGTGCGCTCGCTGGCTCTCGACGCCTCTTCATCGGCAGCCCGCGTGCAGGGCGTGGGTGCCCATGCGGCCTCGTGGCTTTGCGCCTTTGTCGAGATTGACGGCGACGGAGCCGCTGTGCTCGACTCCTGTGGCGGCGAGTCGCTTGCCCGCTTTGGCAACATCCACATCGCCCGCATCCCCGTGGGCAGCATCGCGCGGCTGTCTTCGCTTCCTAAGGTCAAGCGCATCGAGGCCAACCGTTCCCACCGAGCCACCCTCGATACGATGGCGGTCATACTCCGTGCCGACAAGGCCTACCGTGCCGAGTCTTTGCCCCAGGCTTTTACCGGCAAAGGCGTGGTGGTAGGCGTCCAGGACATAGGCTTCGACTATACCCATCCCACCTTCCTCGATACCCTCAGCCACCGCTGCCGCATCAGTTCGGTGTGGGACATGCTCGCTGCCGACGACGGGACTATGCCCGTGGGCGCCACCTATCATGGCGCCGATGTGCTGGCTTGCCGGCATTCGGCCGATGGCAACGACCAGACCCACGGCACCCACACCACGGGCATCGCTGCCGGCAATGGCTACCGCTCGGCCTACCGCGGTGTGGCCTACGAGAGCGACATCTGCCTTGTGGCCAACGCCACGGGCGACAATGCCTCGATGATACCTCCCGAGCGGCTCAATCTCTACACCTATGCCCTTGATGCGCTCGGGTTCAAGTATCTCTTCGACTATGCTGCCGAGCGCGACATGCCCTGTGTGGCGTCCTTCAGCGAAGGCTCGGGCCAGGACTTCCGTGGCGACGACCGTCTCTATTACCAGGTGCTCGATTCGCTCGTTGGCCCTGGTCGTATACTCGTGGCTTCGGCGGGTAACGACGGCCTGGTCAAGACCTACTTCCACAAACCGGCGTCGCTGCAGAGCGAGGGGTCGTTCTTGCGGTCAGAGGGCGACCGTGTGTCGTTCATGGTTCGTGGCAACCGGAGTTTCGAGGTGCGCCTGGTGTCCTACGGCGACACGCGCGACACGCTGCTCATCTCCTCGCGCCAGGTGACTGCCGACACGCTGCGCCTCGAGCAGTGGTGCGGCATGAGCGTCATGGCATGCGCCTATCCGTCGGCCTACGAGGCTGCCGACACGGTGATGGATGTCTCTCTACGCCAGACCGACGGGCGCCTGCTGTCGGTCGAGATTGTGGGCGAGGGCACCGACGCCAGTTTCTACAAGAGCCGTGGCACCCTCATCACCAATCCCGCCAACCCCAGCCTCGCTGCCGGCGAGTATAGCCATAGCATCGGTTCGCCCGCCAGCTCGCCGGCAGCCATCTGCGTGGGCTCTACCGCCTATCGCCAGGACATTTACACCTACCTCGGCGCCCATCGCGTCTACGACATGGGGCACGACGGCGAGCGCACCCGCACCTCGTCGATAGGCCCCACGGTCGACGAGCGCATCAAGCCCGATGTGATGGCTCCCGGCACCAACATCGTCTCCTCGTACAGCAGCTACTATCTCGAGCACCATCCCTCGGCGTGGGATATCGTCAACTCAGACAAGGAACACTTTGACTTTGAAGGCCGTACTTATGCCTGGAACTACAATTCGGGCACGTCTATGTCTACCCCCGCTGCCGCTGGCGCCATCGCCCTGTGGCTCCAGGCTTGTCCTACGCTTACCCCCGACCAGGTGCGCGAGCTCATTGCCGCCACCTCCCGTCGCCACGACCCGTCGCTCGACTATCCCAACAACTATTATGGCTATGGCGAGATAGATGTCTATGCCGGATTGCTGCGCCTGCTCGGCTTTACAGCCATCCCCGATGTGTCGCAGCGTCAGGCACAGGGCGTGGCGATACGGCCCGTGGGCGATGGGGTAGAGTTGAGGTTCGACTCTGCTCCTATCCACACCTTTGTGGTCAATGTCTATGGGGTTGACGGCCGCCGCGTGGCTTCCCACAGACTCGCGCCCGAGGGCTGCAGCTATCTCATCTCGCTGGCTGGCGCTCCCCGTGGCGTCTATGCCGTCCAGGTCAATACCGGCTCTCGGGCTACGACGGGTTCCCAGCTCATCAGACACTAAATCATCATTTTTGGGTATTGCACATAGCGTCAGAAAGCAGTACCTTTGCAACTGGATGAAAGTTTGATCGTAACCACTTAGATCATGATGTTTTGTATAATTGTAGAGAGGAGAGGCGTGACAGTGGTCATGCACTCTCCTCTAATCTTTTTCCCCCTTTCTCCCGTCCTCCCATTCCTGCCCGTGGCCGTAGAATAATTGGTTTCAGACTTTGCAACCATCGTTTCCAGCTCTGCAATCATTGTTTCCAACCTCGCAATACTTAATTCCCACCCCGCCTTCAACCTCTCTGCCATCAATGCGGTTTTGTGGCGTGTGGCGTAGTGCGCACACGTTTGCGCCTGCTTGCCATACCAGCCCCGAGGGCGCATGGGGGAGCCAAAAAAGTGGCATTTTGTTTGGCATATTCGTTCTAAATGGTTACTTTTGCGCCAGTATAAGAAAGGAATTTTATGAAACAGCTTAAAGTGATGCTGCTGGTATGGGTTGTGGCCCTCTTGGCAGCATGCGGCACCACGCGCACGGTGCCCATTACCGGTCGCAAGCAGAGTCTGATGGTGTCCAATCAGGAGATAATGAGCCTGAGCAACAAGGAGTACAACCAGTACATGCAGTCGGCCAAGAAATCGACCAATGCCGCCAATACCGAGATGGTAGTAAGGGTAGGCAAGAAACTGGCTACTGCCGTAGAAAACTACTTGAGAAACAACGGTATGGCTGCCGAAGTGAGTGAATATAGCTGGGAGTTCAACCTGGTGCAGGACAAGAGCGCCAACGCGTTCTGTCTGCCTGGTGGCAAGATAGTGGTCTTCGAGGGACTGCTGCCCTACACCAAAAACGAGAATGGACTTGCCATCGTGCTGGGTCACGAGATAGCCCATGCCGTGGGCAAGCATAGTGCCGAGCAAATCTCCAAGCAGATCAAGCAGCAGTATGGTACCCAGCTGCTCAGCAGCGTGCTCAATGCTGCCACCGGCACCAATGTGGGCAGTTATGCCGCCGTGCTGGCTCAGCAGGGTCTGAAGCTGCGCAATCTGAAGTACAGCCGCGACCATGAGACCGAGGCCGACCACATGGGACTTATCTTTGCGGCTATGGCCGGCTACAACCCGCAGGAAGCCATCACCTTCTGGCAGCGCATGTCGGGCGGCAAAGGCAATCAGGACGATTTCCTGTCAGACCACCCTTCCGACGCAAAGCGTATAGCCGCGTTGCAGCGCGATATGCCCGAGGCGCTCAGATACTATGAGGCCAGCAAGCCCAAGACTCTGAGAATCTCTACGTCGACCAAGACAAAGACCACCACCACTACCAAGCACAGGAAGTAATACACATTATTAATATATAATAACGACAAGACTATGTTGGAAATTAATTCTTATGAAGAGTTTGCCGCTCACTTAGGCGAGGAAATTGGTACCTCTGAGTGGCTTACCGTCGACCAGGACCGCATCAATCAGTTTGCCGATGCCACCCTCGACCACCAGTGGATACATGTAGACGTAGAGCGCGCCAAGGCCGAGAGCCCCTACAAGAGCACCATCGTGCATGGTTATCTTACCCTTTCGCTGTTGCCCTACTTCTGGAACCAGATTATCAAGGTCAACAACCTGAAGATGCTCGTCAACTATGGCATGGACAAGATGCGTTTCGGTCAGGCTGTGCCCGTGGGCAGCCGTCTGCGCATGGTGACCAAGCTGCACGAGATAGCCAACCTGCGCGGTATCTGCAAGGCCAGCATCGCCTTCAAGATTGAAATCGAAGGCCAGCGCAAGCCCGCACTTGAGGGCATCGCCACCTTCCTCTACTACTTCAACTGATAACGAAGCGGCAGTCAACAGGAGTTCCCCATCCGTCATCACGAGCGGAAGGGGAACTCTTTTTGGTTCAATAAGTCGTGTGAATTGGTTGTTTATTACTTTTTTGTGTCTTCTCATGTCGATTTTCGGGAAAACTGTTTGCAGCCATTCACTTTTTTTATATCTTTGCTATCTCGACCAATAACAACAATATAAATCTAAAATAAGACGTAACAATGAAAAAGCTGGTTTTAATGTTCGCAGCCGCACTGCTGGCAGTTTCAGCATCGGCTCAGACAGTCTCGGAAAGCAAGTCTTCTGATAATTTCTATCTCGGTGTCAACGGTGGAGTCATCACCGCCACCCATCCATCGACCATGGGGGCAGCCAACCATTGCTGGCTTCGTGATATCACTCCCAATGCCGGTCTGCGCTTGGGCCGCTGGTTTACTCCCGTATTCGGTTTGGCTCTTGAGGGCAATGCCTATTTCAAGAACCTGCATCATGGCAATCTCCAGAGTACACTCGTCAACAGCATGAACACCTCGCTGCTGGCTACCATCAATCTGAGCAACTGGGCTGGTGGCTACAAGGGCGAGCCTCGCTGCTGTGAGCTTATCCCGGTAATGGGTCTGGGATGGGGACACACCTTCGGTTCGCCCACCAAGGACTGGAAAGCCGACGTGCTGACCTCCAAGTTTGGCGTGGACTTCGCCTTCAACTTCGGCGCCAACAAGGAATGGCAGTTCTATGTTGAGCCTTCTATCAACTGGGCTCTCAACGGCAATGGCTACCAGGGCGTGGCTTACAATGTCAACAAGTCTGGCTTCCAGCTCAATGTAGGCTTCAACTACAAGTTCAGAAACTCCAATGGTACCCACAACTTCGCTCTTGCCCAGCTGCGCGACCAGGCCGAGGTCGATGCACTCAATGCTCAGATTAACGACTTGCGCGGCGAACTTGCCAAGAAACCTAAGGAGGTGGTCAAGGAAGTGGTGAAAACACAGGAAGTACAGGTGGGCAACCTCGTGTTTGTGACCTTCGCACAGGGCAAGCAGAACCTCACCGATGAGGCCAAGGAAGCCCTCAACACCATAGCCGAAGGCAAGCACGTGCAGGTAGTAGGTACTGCTTCGCCCGAGGGCTCCAAGGCGTTTAACAAGAGACTCTCGCAGGGTCGTGCCGATGTCGTGGCCGACTATCTCAGAGCCCGCGGTGTCATCGTCGACGAGGCTACCGGCAAGGGTGTGCAGGGAGTTACTTCCAATCGCCTGGCTATCGTATATATCAAGTGACAGTTTGACTGCGCCGATAATAAAAAAATCTCTGGTATCGTTGGGTGCCAGAGATTTTTTCGTTAATTTTGTTCCGTAAAACGTATGATTATGGAACAGACCAAAATAGCAAAATACAAGTTCTTGGCAGAGCCTTTCCACTGTGATTACTCCAATCATCTCTTCATGGGACACCTGGGTAATCATCTGCTCAATGCTGCCGATTTCCATTCCACCGAGCGTGGCTTTGGTATGAATTATCTTATGCCGCGCCACAAGACATGGGTGCTGTCGCGACTGGTGATAGAGATGGACGAGATGCCTTCCTCGTATGACGACTTCTATGTAGAAACTTGGGTCGAGAGTGCCATGCGCTACTTCACCTCGCGCAACTATGCCATCTCTGCCGCCGACGGCCACATGCTTGGCTATGGTCGCAGCGTGTGGGCGATGATTGATACCCAGAGCCGTCAGCCCACTGACATCTTCAGCATCCACGATGGTGCCATCAACAACTATATAGACAAAGACTATCCCTGTCCTATCGCCAGCCCGTCGCGGGTAAAGATGGGTGATGAGGCTGTGAAGGTGATGGAACTCAAGACACGCTATAATGATGTCGATATCAATGGCCATATCAACAGCGTCAAGTATATCGAACATGTGCTCGACTTGTTTCCCGTCGATTGGTACAAGTCTCATTTCCTGAAGCGCTTTGAGATAGCCTATGTGGCTGAAGCCCATGGCGGCGATGTCCTGACTTTCTATCAGGAGCAAACTGCCGATGGCGCTTACTGCATACGCATCACCAAGCGCGCCGACGATGATGCCACAGAGACCGAGGTGGCTCGTGGCAAGGCTGTGTTTATAGAAAAATAATAGGGGGAGTCAATCCTTGTTGAGGCAGATTTGACAGCCGTTGACAAGGATTATCTCTTCAGACACCAGTTCGGACAAAACCTGTTCGAACTGTTTTTTAGGAATCTGCAGATCACGCAGAATAGTAATGTGATGGGGCTCTCCGTCGGCCAGTTGTTGCAGGATAAGCTCGCGAGCTGTCTTCTCCTGTTGCTTGGTGACGCGTCCGTAGTGGTCTGCACACACATCGCAACGGTGACAATCGTTCTTGTTTTCTTCTCCGAAATAAGCCATAAGCTGCCGGCTGCGGCAAGTTTCATCGTTCTCGATATAGGCTATCATTGCCTCGATACGCTCGATGTAATTCTCCTTTCTTTCCTCGTATACCTCTCTGGGCAGGACCACCTGCTCTGGGTCTACGCGGTCGGAAAGGTAGGTGATGTAGGGCATCTTGCGCTGTGGGATAAAGTGTACGATATGCCGCTGCGAGAGCATCTTGAGTATGGTGTAGACCTGCTCGTGCTCGAGTCCGCTCTGCAGGGCTATCAGCGACAGGTCGATATAGGCATAGTCGGTGAAGAGTCCGCCGTAGCAGCGCAGCAGCGCCGTGATGACCTTCTCTTCCATGGGCGTGCCCTCGTGCAGACGGTATAGCTCGTCGCGATGAAGCAGAAACATGATGCGGGCACGGGCGTCGGGGTCGGTCTCGTAGATGATGTAGCCGGCGCGCTGCAGGATGCGCAGGGCGGCATCGGTCTGGATGGGGTAGTGGTGGTAGATGTGGCAGAACTTGTCTATCTCAAAGGCACCGGTAAATCCCTTGCCGCTCTCTACGCCTATCTGGAAGTAATAGGCCAGATGCTCGTAGACACTGCTTATGAACTCCTTCTCAGGGAAATTGTCGGCGATGCGCTTCTTCAGCTTCACCTTGTCGCTCGTGTCGTAGAGCAGCACAGCATAGGCACGCTGGCCATCGCGTCCGGCACGTCCGGCTTCCTGGAAGTAGGCTTCGATGGAGTCGGGACAGTCGTAGTGGATGACCAGACGCACATCGGGCTTGTCGATGCCCATGCCAAAGGCGTTGGTAGCCACTATCACCCGCCGTTCGTCGTCCTGCCATTGCTGCTGGTTGCGGTCCTTGATGGCGGGGTCGAGTCCGGCATGGAAGTGGTTGGCACTGATGCCTGCGTCGGTGAGCATCTTGGCTATCTCCTTGGTGCGCTTGCGGCTGCGCACATAGACGATGGCACAGCCCTGCACGGCTCTGAGGATATGCAGCAGTTCGTGGTCTTTGTCGGTGGTGTTGCGCACGATGTAACCCAAGTTCTTGCGCTCAAAGCTCATGCTGAACACGTTGTGTTCCTTGAACCCCAACTTGTCTTGGATGTCTATCACCACCTTGGGCGTGGCGGTGGCAGTGAGCGCGAGGATAGGTACATTGGGCTTGATGCTGCGTATGTCGGTAATACGCAGGTAACTGGGACGGAAGTCATAGCCCCATTGGCTGATGCAATGGGCTTCGTCGACAGTGATAAAACTAACGTTGATGTGCTTTAGCTTGGTAAGAAAAAGCTCGGAAGAAAGACGCTCGGGCGATACGTAGAGTATCTTGGTAGAACCGAAGATGCAGTTCTCGAGTGTCACGATGATTTCCTGTCTGGACATGCCCGAGAAGATGGCGGCCGAACTGATGCCACGCTTCTGCAGGTGCATCACCTGGTCCTTCATCAGGGATATAAGTGGGGTGATGACGATACAGACTCCATCCTGGGCCAAGGCAGGCACCTGGAAGGTGATGGACTTGCCGCCACCGGTGGGCATCAGGCCCAAGGTATCTTTGCCCGAGCCGATGCTTTCGATGATGGACTCCTGTATTCCTCTAAAAGATGTATAGCCCCAGTATTCTCTCAGTATGTCGTCATACCTTTTCATCCTCAGCAGGGCGTATGTCTTCTATCTGTAACTGGATGGCGTTGTGCTTGAAGACATTGTCCTCAAGCGTATAAGCGATGTCAAAACTGCGCTTTGACTTGATGTAACGTGCCGATGCGCTCTGGCCGAAGGCTATGCCCTTGACCACATTGCTCGACTTGGAGTCGACCAGCTCGAGCTTGATATGTTCCTGCTCGCGGCCCACGACCTTGCTGGTGCCATAGTCGTAGACATTGAGGGTGCAGAAGAGGGGCTTGGGGTTGCCTGGACCGAAGGGTGAGAATTTCTTCAGGTCGTTGTGCAGGCGCTTGGTGATATCCTTGAAGTCGATGACTGAGTCTATCTTCAGGTTGGCTTCGGTCTGCTCGGGCAGGATGTGGTCGTCTACATACTGCTGGAACGCCATGCGGAATTCCTTGATGCGATCCCATTTCAGCGTAAGGCCCGTGGCATAGGTGTGGCCACCGAAGTTGACCAGCAGATGGCGGCAACTCTTGATGGCAGAATAGATGTCAAAGCCGGTGACGCTGCGGGCAGAGCCGGTGGCATAGTCGCCGTCGCGGGTAAGCACCACGGTGGGACGGAAGTAGATTTCCGTAAGTCGTGAGGCAACGATGCCGATGACGCCTTTCTTCCAGTTCTCGTCGTAGAGCACGATGCTCGACTGGTGCTTCTGGTTCTCCAAGCGGGCCACAATCTGGTTGGCTTCCTCGGTCATCTGCTTGTCTATATCCTTACGTTGCTCGTTGTATTCGTTGATGTGCTTGGCCATGCGCAGAGCCATGCCAAGGTCTTTTTCTACAAGCAAGTCCACACTTTCGCGGCCGTTCTCCATGCGTCCAGAGGCGTTGATACGCGGGCCAATCTTGAAGATGATGTCGCTCATCGATAGCTCGCGGTTGTTGAGTCCGCAGATGTCGATGATGGCTTTGAGTCCTACGGTGGGGTTCTGGTTGAGCTGCTTCAGACCGTGGAAGGCGAGGATGCGGTTCTCGTCGACTACGGGCACGATATCGGCAGCGATGCTTACGGCACAGAGGTCGAGTAGGGGGATGAGGCGTGAGAAGGGGATGCCGTTGTTCTTGGCAAAGGCTTGCATAAACTTGAAGCCTACGCCGCATCCACACAGGTCTTTGAAGGGATAGGGGTCGTCCTCACGCTTGGGGTTGAGGATGGCCACGGCATCGGGCAGCTTCTCGTCGGGCACATGATGGTCGCAGATGATGAAGTCGATACCTTGCTCTTTGGCATAGGCTATCTCGTCGATGGCTTTGATGCCACAGTCGAGGATGATAATGAGCTTCACGCCCTGCTCCTTGGCATAGTCTATACCTTTCTTGCTTACGCCATAGCCTTCGTCATAGCGGTCGGGGATATAGTATTCGATGTTGGAATAAAACTGCAACAGAAACTTATAGACCAACGCTACGGCTGTACACCCATCTACGTCGTAATCGCCATACACCAGTATGCGCTCCTTGCGGCCCATGGCATCGTTGAGCCTGTCTACGGCGATGTCCATGTCCTTCATCAGGAACGGATTGATGAGGTCGGCAAGCTGGGGGCGGAAGAATCGCTTGGCTGCCGACTCGGTGGTAATGCCACGCCTAATCAGCAGCAGGGTGAGAATGGGGCTCATGTTGAGCTTCTCACCCAATTCCTTAGCAGCCTGTTCCTCTTCGGGTGTAGGATACTTGTAATTCCACTTAAAGTGCATTATATCGTTCTTTTATTATCAATAGAATGGGGGCCAAGTCTGGTATAGACCTTATTTGAGCCCAAAGTTACAAAATAAATACAAAAAAACGGCAGTTTCTCATCTAAAAATTTATGAGAAGCTGCCGTTTATGTATTTATGTGCTATGGTTCTTAGATGCCCATTTTCTTACGTATATCCTTGGGGATGGCATTCTTGTTGACCATAAAGTCCATGGTGTTGGCCACGATGTAGTTCTTGGTCATGTACCAGATACCCTTGTATTCGCCAGACTCGCCCCATGAGTTCTTTACCATATAGTACTCCTTGCCGTTCTGGTCCTTGGCGATACCGAAGATGAGCATACCGTGGTCGTCGGTCAGCTCCCAGTTGTCAAAACGCTGCTGGCGCTGCTCCTGTGTAGGCACAAGCTCGGGCACGTTTACACCGAGAGAGTCGATGAGGTTGGTCTTCTTGGCCTTGGGCAGCTTGAGCCAGTGTGCCATATCGCTGCCTGCGAGGCTCTCCATCTTCTTGGTGTCATAGAAGTAAGCCAGACCCTGACGGGTGAAGCCCTCTTCAGATACGTCGCCACCCCATGCTACGGTGTAGCCGTTCATGATGGCGTTTTCGATGATGCGGGCCATGTCGTCGATAGGCACGTTCCATGACTGTGGGTTGCGCCAGTTGTCCTGCACCTCAACGGCAAACTGTGTCCAGAAGGGGTGGTGGGTATAGCTGGTTACGGTCACGTAGTTGTTCCAGTCGAGACCCAGGCTGGCAGCAAAAGTCTTGGGAGTATAGTTCTTGCCTTCGTAAGTGAAGTTCTCAGGACACTTGCCGAGGTAGGCATCGAGGATGCCCTGCAGACCCACCTTCCACTGGCCAGACAGTTTCTTGCTGTTGCTGGTGGCAATAGCCTTGACATAGGGAGACAGCACGGTGAAGAACTCGTTGAAGTTGTTCAGTGAGTCGCCATACAGACTGCCGGGGAAAGGCATGATGCCCTGGGGAATGATACCATAGTTCTGGATGCAGTACAAGGGGTCGTAAGCCGAACCGCCCTGAGCAAACTGGCAGTCACCATGCAGACGTACTACCTGGATAGCACGGTCCATATAGGTCTTGTTGGTCACGAAGCTCTCTTCCAGGTCATAGACCTTGCCGGTAGCCTTGAGGATTTCGGCCTCAAAGTAACTCAGGGTAGAGTAGTTCCAGCACGTACCTGAGCGGTTCTGGTCCTTGATACTTGTAATCTTATTCTCCTTGACCACAGTGAATACGGGCTTGTTGGGATTTACCTTCTCAGCCTTCTTCTCCTGTGCGTTTGCGCCCAAGGCCACCATAGCCACGAGCGCCATCATCATGATTTTTTTCATTTCTTGTTGTTTTATGATTCTGTTGATTATTGTTTGTTTTCAGCCATATATGCTTCTACATCCTTGGGATGATAGGGGATGCGCTCGTTGCCCAAGAAGCGGGCACCGTCGGCAGTGATGAGCAGGTCGTCTTCGATGCGGATGCCACCAAAGTCCTTGTAGGTCTCCAGCTTGTCAAAGCAGAGGAAGTCCTTGCAGTGGCCCTTGGCGCGCCATTCGTCGATGAGGGCGGGGATGAAGTAGATGCCAGGCTCGTCGGTCACTACAAATCCTTCCTGCAGACGGCGTCCCATGCGCAGACAGTTGGTGCCAAACTGCTCGAGGTTGGGGCGGGTCTCCTCGTCAAATCCTACGTTCACCTGGTCCAGGTTCTCCATGTCGTGTACATCCATACCCATCATGTGGCCCAGTCCGTGGGGCAGGAACATGGCGTGGGCACCTTGGCGCACAGCCTCTTCGGTGTCGCCCTTGGCAAGTCCCAGCTCTTTGAGTCGGTCAAAGATGAGGCGGCATACGGAGAAGTGTACGTCGGCATACTTCACACCGGGGCGTGCCACCTCGAGGGCATGGTCGTGGGCTGCCTCTACGATAGAGTATATCTCCAGCTGGCGCTGGCTGAACTTGCCGTTCACGGGGTAGGTGCGGGTGTTGTCAGAGCAGTAGTTGTTGATGGTCTCGGCACCGGCGTCACAGAGCACGAGGCGTCCGCTTTCCAGCTCAGCCATAGAGGGGTTGCCGTGCATAATCTCGCCGTGTTGCGAGAAGATGGTGGGGAAGCTGACCATGGCGCCATACGAGTGGGCGATGCCGTCCACCTGACCGCCGATATACTTCTCGGTCACGCCTGGACGAGTCAGTCTCATGGCGGTGGTGTGCATCTTATAGCCTATCACCGAGGCGCGCTCCAGCTCTTCTATCTCCTGCTGTTCCTTGGTAGAACGCATCTTCACCACAGCCTTGATCAGCTCCATCGATGCCGATTCCTTCTGCTGGTTGGGATGTATGCCTAACAGGTCAAACAGTTGCAGTTTGATATCATATCTGTAGGGAGGCAGGAAGTGGATGGGGCGCTTCTGGCTCAGTGCGGCGTTGCAGATGGTCTTGAGTTCTTTCATCGGAGCCCAGTTCTCCACGCCCACCTGTGCAGCCATGTCGGCCACGGTGTCTACCGAGCCATACCACACGATGTCCTCTATGTCAATGTCGTTGCCTATCAGCGTTTCCTTGTCTTCGTCCAGGTCTATCACGCCCACCAGGCCGTCGCGCTGCTGACCGAAATAATATAAGAATGTGGAGTCTTGACGGAAGGGGTAATACCCGTTGTTGGGGAAGTTGGCTGGCGAGTCGTTGTTACCAAACAGGATGATGATACCACTCTTGACCAAGCGCTTCAGCTCAGCCCTACGACGGATATATGTTTCTTTGCTAAACATTGTATTATGTGTTATTTGTTGTCCTATAATCCATATCATTCAGGCGGCTATCCGCCTATGAATTACAAAGTTAATGATAATGCGCAACGTAACCAAACAAAACCGAAGAAAAATCACTTTTGCTATATATATAATAAGGTATATGGGGGAACCACCAACAGACGCCCCTCCCCGCAAGCAGCAGCAACTCCTACAGAGTTGCCAATGATGCGTACCTACAGCAAGTTATAAGTCCTAACCCACAGCAAGATAGGACTCCCGCCCCTTGGGAGGGCACTGAAAAACTAAAACCCACTATCAAATTGAAAGTTGATGACGGAGATATAGCTGTTTTACCCTTTATTTTCTGTCTATTTTAGCCTTATTTAGGCGATTTGCAGAAAGAGAAGTTACAAATCGTAAGCATTTTCCGTTTTGGTCATAAAAAAAGGGGACTTTTTCAGTGCCCTCCCTTGGGGAGGGTTTGGGGAGGGGCTTCTCCGCACACCCCCGGCAACTCTGACGGAGTTGCGTTTCCCCAGCCCAGGGTTGCAGGGTGAAGCACGCTACCCTGGGTAAGCACCCCCACTAATATAGCTACTCTGTAAGAGTTGCGCTTAGCCGAAGGCGTTACTTGTCGTGAATATACCATCACAATAATCTACAAAAAGATTTGTGCCTTTTCAGGGCTTTGCCCTTTGCGTCCGTGTGTGTCGGATAATATCTCGAGAGCGAGCTCTCGGATACTCTCCGCCACACCCATCCGTGCCTGCCTGCTGGCAGGCTGAAAAGTCACAAATAACAAAAAGCCGCCGTTGGCGGTAAAAAAAGTCCGGCTAACGCCGGTACAAAAAAGATTACCATATTTTCTATCGACAGGTGTCAAACAGATGGAATAACACAATCAGTTGTTTTTTTACCGCCAACGGCGGACTTTTTGAACGGCCAACGGCCGCTTTTTGACCCATGCCGGCTGTTGCCGTCATGCAGCGCATGGCGTTGGGGGATGGTGGCGACGATAAGGAGGAAAACTCGTTTTCTGACTGGCGTCACCGACAACCCCCAAAAGGCGAAGCCGACAACAGCCGCCATGGATTTTTGTGTTTATATCATCCTATATTATGTCCTGCTGCAGGTAACGCCTTCGGCTAATCGCAACTCTTTCAGAGTAGCATTGATTTGTAGTGATTTGCACCCAGGGTAGAGGCGCTTTGCCCCTCAACCCTGGGCTATGAAATCGCAACTCCGTCAGAGTTGCCAAGGGTGCGTACCATCCACGATGGGCTAACCCATCATTGGATGCGCACCACACACCATTCCACCATTGGGTGCATATCATCCATCATGGTTAGTCCATTACCGCCCAAATATATTTGACCATACATATCGGAAAATGGTACGCATCCCCGGCAACTCTGACGGAGTTGCGATTTCCCAGCCCAGGGTTGCGGGCGAAGCACGCTACCCTGGGTAAGCGCCCCCACTAATATAGCTACTCTGTAAGAGTTGCGCTTAGCCGTAGGCGTTACTTGTCGTGTTTCCATATTCCTTGAATAAGCCATCACAATAAACTACAAAAAGATTTGCGCCTTTTCAGGGCTTTGCCCTATGCGTCCGTGTGTGTCGGATAATATCTCGAGAGCGAGCTCTCGGATATTCTCCGCCACCCCCATCCGCGCCTGCCTGATGGCAGGCTGAAAAGTCACAAATGGCAAAAAGTCCGCCGTTGGCGGTAAAAAAAGTCCGGCTAATGCCGGTACAAAAAAAGATTGCCTTATTTTCTATCGGCAGGTGTCAAACAGATGGAATAACACAATCAACTGTTTTTTTTACCGCCAATGGCGGACTTTTTGAACGGCCAACGGCCGCTTTTTTTACCATGGCTTTTTGTGTTTATATCATTAGCTTATTAAATCCAAATCAGCCTAATGACCGTTTTGTGTTTATACATCCCGCTTTCTACCCATTCAAGGAAAAGCCTTTTGTGCAAATCATCACAAACGGCTTTTACCTCCATATTGGATCGTCCTTCCAATTTCCGATAAAACCAAGCCTTTGATAAGGAATGTTCTGATTGGCACTTATCAGATCAAGAATCTTATTTTTTATTTTATTTCTGGGGCAGACAGCATTGCAGAGATACAGCATTGCCACGATGAAGCCGTATGGCCTGTTCTTCTGATTTTCTGTCAATGGTGAGTTTAGCCATTTGCCACGTAAGCCTCTTGGATTGGTTACTTTCTTTCCAAACGTTCTGTTCCATAGTCTGGAATGGTGTGCCACAATGTTACGCATCAGAGAAATCGCCTCAAGCCAACCTGTAAGGTCTTTTGCTGAGTAAAGTCCAAAATCGTTGGCTATTGCGGAACGCTGCGGAAGCTGCGATTTAAGGTTTTTACACATCTTGGAAAGAGTACCGAATGTTGCCACCTCTATTATCCTCCACGCATCCGGATTGTCACCGTCAAAAGACTCCTCGTCCCAGTTGGGATGACTGTCTATATATTCTTTGGCAAAAGGCTCCGTACTTCTTCCAAATTCATATTTTAAGTCGTAAACGAAATCTTCATGGTAATCACTGTTCTCAAAAAGGGAGGAGTCCAAATACCATAATCCATTACCTGCGGCTTGTGACATATGGTTAATCACCTTTGAACGCAATGCCACTTCTATTATTTCTATTGCGTCAAAAAGGATGAGGCGCAGCTGATGGTCGAAATCATACCGCCGGATAACATCACTAAAGGTGGTTCCTTCAATGAAATCTCCATCTGTATCTGCATCCAGTAAGTCTCTCCAATAATATTTCAGACGGAAATAGCTGATACGCGAGAAACACTCCTTGGCCTTACGCTCTTCATCATCTGAGAAATTCATGCCCTTGTCACGAAGCAAGCGTATCTGTTCTTCTATATTATGCGGTTTCTGATTTACCATACCTGTTTTATAAAAAAAAGTGACCCGCCTGCAGGTCTCCGGGATGCAGACGGGTTCTGTTATCTTTGATTTGGTATAAACCGAGAATCTTCTTTTTTCGGTGTAAAGTTAGCAATAAAATCTAAAACAGCCAAACTTTTTTCAAGGAAAATATGAAGTTAAAGGAATGAAGGTAGCCAACCGATAAGCCCATCCCCATTCCTGCTCAAGGGGCGGGAGTTCCTTCACCGCTGAGTTTTAGGGCATCACAAAGAAGCTACAAAAAGATTTGCGCCTTTTCAGGGCTTCGCCCTTTGCGTCTGTGCGTGTCGTGTAATATCTCGAGAGCGAGCTCTCGGATATTCCGCGCCACCCCCATCCGCGCCTGCCTGATGGCAGGCTGAAAAGTCACAAATGACAAAAAGTCCGCCGTTGGCGGTAAAAAAAGTCCGGCTAACGCCGGTACAAAAAATGATTACCATATTTTCTATCGGCAGGTGTCAAAAAGATGGAATGTTGACTTCACGGCTGATGGCGTTCCGCAGTCTGCATAGTCTTGTTGGAAAGCTATCGAACCACGACCTTTTCCTTTAAGCCTCATTTCTATATTGTTTACAGTGCTTTGGCTTGATGTTTGTGCCATATTTTTGAAACCTTTTTATTATATTTTTGGTTCTTGTTCGTCTGCAATGATATGGTATTTTCTTCTAAACACCAACATTATTATTGATTATCCGTTTTTGAAAGGCATTTTTGGCAAACTCGCAATAGGTCAGTCTATCAATTTCACCAATTCATGTAGGAGTTGTGTTTAGCCGTAAGCGTTACCCGTAGCAAGTTATAATACACTAACCCACAGCAAGACGCCCCTTGGGGAAGACCTGGGGAGGGGCTTATGCAATGGGAAAGAGGCCAAACAGGAATGTTTTTAGATACAATCCTTGCAGAAAATCTCAAAAAGGTGTATAAACCGATAGGGTAAAAATCTCAAAAAGGTGCGAATAATGTTATTATGAAAAGAAGGATATATTAACACCACCTTGATTGAAAGGAGTTTTGCACCGGTGACCAAATGGGCTGCGTCACTATTGTTTGAGCCCTCCCTATGTTCTCCCCAAAGGAAATGATGTTAATGTCTAATGCCTTCACCCACAGCAAGATAGAACTCCAGGTTCTTGGGGATGGCTGGGGAGGGGCTTCTGGTTGTACACCCCGCAAGCAGCAGCAACTCTGACGGAGTTGCGTTTCCCCAGCCCAGGGTTGCGGGCGAAGCACGCTACCCTGGGTAAGCGACCCCACTAATATAGCAACTCTGTAGGAGTTGCGTTTAGCCGTAGGCGTTATTCTCAGTTGGATTTTATCACAATAAATAAGCAGAAAAAACTCGCTGCGGTAACGCCTTTGGCTAAGCGCAACACTTACAGCGTTGCTATCATTTTTTCTCACGGCACCCAGGGTAGAGGCGCTCCACGCCTCAACCCTGGGCTATGTAATCGCAACTCCTACAGAGTTGCCAAGGGCGCGTACCATCCACTACAAACTCCATCTCGAATTTCACCCAGGTAGTTGGGATGATGATGACGTCTCTTGTAGAGAGGTTTATGGCTTGTCCATGGAAGAGATGTCCGCAAGCAGCAACTCCTACAGAGTTGCCAAGGGTGCGTACCATCCACTACAAACTCCATTTCAATGCTCTCCCCAAGCAGGAATGTGTTAATGCAGAACAGCCTCATTACGATTGAACTCCCGCCCCCTGGGAGGGCACTGAAAAAGTCCCCTTTTTTTATGACCAAAACGGAAAATGCTTACGATTTGTAACTTCTCTTTCTGCAAATCGCCTAAAATAAGGCTAAAATAGACAGATAATAAAGGGTAAAACAGCTATTTCTCCGTCATCAACTTTCAATTTGATAGTGGGTTTTAGTTTTTCAGTGCCCTCCCTGGGGAGGGTTGGGGAGGGGCTTCATCTCCTTGCAGAACTTATCGCCTAAGGCGTAGCCTTCTTCGTATAGGGCTTCCAACTTGTTGGTGTCTTTCTCTATGCGGTCTACCTCCAAGGGGCGCTCGGGACGGATGCAGACCACCTGGCCTGCATCTTCGAGCTGCTCCACGTATGCCAACTGCTCATTATACACCTCTATGCGGCGGCTTAGGGCTACGCGCAGACGAGGGTAGTTCTTGTAGATTAAATGGGGAATCTTGTGGTCACGACCCTTCTTGCGGTAGCCACGGTTGCGGGTGAGTATCAGTACGTTGTTCTCATACCCGCGTTCCTGGGCGCGGCGCAGGGGGATGCTGTCGACGATGCCGCCATCGAGCATGGGGATGCCGTCGACGGTAACCATCTTGCTCACATAGGGCAGGCTGCTCGACGCCATCACGATGTCGAGCGCACGCTGGCGGTCGTGGTCTTCGGTGAGATACATGGCGCGCCCAGTCAGACAGTTGGTGGTGACCATCTCAAAGTTGGCCGAGTGCTGGAAGTATGTATCAAAGTCGAAGGGTATCAGCTCGTTGGGGAAGGCATCATAGAGTAGCTTGCGGTCGAAGATGCAACCCTGGGTGAGCAGGTGGCGCAGCCCTACATAGTGGTAACGGGCAAGAAAGTCGATATTGGATATGCGCGCACGACGCAGTTGGCGGCTGAAGTAAGACATGCCGTTGCAGGCACCAGCCGAGACCGCCACCGCATAAGGGAAATAGAGTTGATGCACCATGAAGGCGTCGAGCACACCACTGGTAAACACGCCGCGCATGCCGCCTCCTTCTAATACCAGCCCTGTCTTGTCGTTTATTGTCATAATCATCTAACGTATATCTGCGTGCAAAGTTACATATTTACCCCGTAAATGTGCAACAAATGCCCAGAAAACTATCGCCGTTACCGTTTTCTTAACTCCCAGAACGCCACAGCCGAGGCGGCAGCCACGTTGAGCGAGTCCACCTGATGCGACATCGGGATGCGCACCACGTAGTCGGCATCTTCGATGGTGGTGTGGGGGAGTCCGTCGCCCTCGGTGCCCAGTACGATGGCCAGCCGCTCCACCTCGGGCAACCTCGGGTCGTCGATGCTTATCGAGCGGTCGGTGAGCGCCATCGCTGCGGTCTTGAACCCGTAGTCGTTGAGCTGTTGCACGCTACCCTCAATCCAAGTCCAGGGGATGAGAAACACCGAACCCATCGACACGCGCACCGAGCGGCGGTTGAGCGGGTCACACGAGTCGGTGGTGAGCGCGATGGCGTCGATGCCCAATGCCGCTGCCGACCTGAAGATGGCGCCGATATTTGTGGTGTCGACCACGCCGTGGATGACCGCGATGCGATGTGCCGTGTGGCAGATGTCGGCTATCGTGGGCAGAGCCGGACGCTCCATGGCGCACAGCACTCCCCGCGTGAGCGTATAGCCCGTGAGCGATGCGAGCAGCTCGCGGTCGCCGGTATAGACAGGCACCTCGTCGCCGATGCGGCTGATGATTGCTGCTGCATCGCCGTCTATGTGGCGCCGCTCACAGAGCAGGGCTGTGGCGCGATAGCCCGCATTGAGCGCCACATGGATTACCTTCGGGCTTTCGGCGATGAATATCTCTTTGTCGGTGTATCGCCCCGACCGCAACTGCGCCTCGGTGAGGCTGCTGAAGACTTCCACTCCGGGGTGGTCGAGTGATGTGATGTTGATGATAGGCATAATGCTGATGGTGGGATAAAGATTAGAAATCGAGTGCCTTACCGCTGTAGAAGTTGAGCAGACTGGTCTGGTAGAGGTATTCATAGCGGGCCTGAATCTGTTCGCTTTGCGCTCTGAGCAGATTGTTCTTGGCCTCGTTGAACTCCGTGATGCTGGCCTTGGCGTTCTCATATTTTGCCTGGGTCAGCTTGAAGGCTTCCTCGTTGCTTGCCACAGCTTCGCGGCTACTGGCATACTTGCTCTCGGCAGCACGCGCGTTGTAGTACACCTGCTGTATCTCTTTGTAGAGCGACTTGCGCACATCGTCGAGCTTCAGCCGCTCGGTGTCGCGGTTTATCTCGCTGCGGCGTATGTTGTTGCGCGTGGCAAAGCGGTTGAAGATAGGGATGCTCAGACTCAGTCCTACATACTGGCTGAAGTTGTTTTTGAGCTGCTTGGCAAATCCGTCTGCCTCGTAACCGCTCGTCTTGTAGTAGTTGCTGCCCAAGCCGCCGTTGAGGTTGAGCTGGGGATAGCGCGCAGCCTTGGCTATCTGTATGTTGTAGTCGGCGCCCTCCACGCGGGTCTGCTGTGCCCTGACCTCGGGCTTCACCGCCATAGCCTCGGCAAAGACGGCTTCGGGCGAGGCAATGTTGCCTGGCGCGGGAATTATGCGCTCGATGTCGGGACGCACGATGGAGAAACCCTCGGGCGATGGCAGTTCCAGCAACTGCGACAGTGAGAGCAGCGCCATATGGTAGTTGTTGGCGGCGGTGGTCACCGTGAGCTGGCTCTGTGCCATCGTGGCTTTCTGCTGAGCCAGCTGGGCCACGCTTGCCTTGCCGTTGTCCACAAAGCCCTGCATCCTTACCACCTGCATCGAGTCGATAGACACCTGGCGCTGCGCTACGGTCATGGCCTCGGCGGCATTGAGCACCTCGATGTAAGCCTTTGCCACATTCATGCTCAGGTCGTTGCGCGCCTTGTCCAGGTCGGCGTCGGCAGCGTCCAGATTGAGCTGGCTCAGCTTGATGGTGTTGCGTGTGCGGAAGCCGTCGAAGAGCGATACGGTCGACCCTATCGTAAACGACGTGCTCGATGTGCTCTTGTTCTCATACGTGTTCTGCGCCGTGAGTCCGCGGCCGAACGAGAAGTTCTGGGCTGCCGAACCGTTGAGGTCGGGCAGACGGCTGTTCTTGTCGGTATTCAGCTGCAGAGCCTGCAACTCGCGCGTGTTCTGCATCTGCTTTACGCTGATGTTGTGGGCTATGGCGTAGTCCACACACTGGCGCAGCGTCCACGCCTGCTGTGCTTGCGCAGTGCCTACGCCCATGCAGGCGGCGACCACTGCCATGATTATCCTTGTCGTCATACTCGTTGTCTTTTATGGGTTATCATTCGTCGTTGCCGGCTGCGTCGGCTATAATCTGCGGGCCGCGCACCTTGTCCTTGAGCGAGAGTCCCTTCTTTACCTCGATGTTCACGCCGTCGCTCAGTCCGGTCACCACGGCATGGCGCTCATAGGTCTTGTCCTTGCCTGTGCCCTTGATGAGATAGACGAAGGTAGAGTCGCCGCTGAACTCTATGGCGCTCTCGGGTATCGACACCACGTGCTTGGCTTCGGCCAGCACTATCTCGGCATTGGCGCTGTAGCCCGAGCGTATCTTGCCGTTCTTGATACTGTGCACGGCAGCCTTTACCTCAAACTGGTTGGCGCCGTTGTTCTCTGTGGCTTTGGGCGAGATGTACTCGAGGGTAGCGTCAAACCTCAGGTCGTGCAGCGCGCCTATCGTTATCTTCATCGGCATGTTGTCTACCAGACTGCCCACCTCGGTCTCGTCTATGTTGCCTCTGAAGATGAGGTCATTCATATTGGCCACGGTGGCTATGGTCGTTCCGTCGTTGAAGGTGTTGGCCAGGATTACCGAGTTGCCCACCTTGACGGGGATGTCCAGTATCACTCCCGAGATGGTAGAGCGTATCAGCGTCGAGCTGGCTTTGGCGTTGCTGCGCGATACGCCGTCGCGCACCACCTCGAGTGCGTCCTGTGCCGCCTTGAGTTCCTCGTTGGCCTGGTGCAGCGTCTGTCTTATCTTGTCGTATTCGTCGGCGCTCACCAGTTTCTGCTTGTAGAGACTCTCTTCACGCGAGTAGTCCACCTGCGCCTGCTTCTGGTTAATCTCCGCCAGCCTTACCCTCGACTGGGCACTGCTCAGCTGACCCATATCGGGTATCACCTTCACGCGCGCTATTACCTCGCCGGCCTGCACATACTGGCCTGCTTCCTTGTAGATTTCGCTGATGATGCCGCTTATCTGGGGCTTTACGTTTACCTCGTTGCGCGGCTCTATCTTGCCTGTTATCACTGTGGTCTTCATGATGTCGGTGGTCACAGGCGTCAGCTCGCTATACTCGATGGGTGCGGGTTGTGATTTCTGATAGAGAAACACGAAGGTAGCGATAAACACCAGTATGATTACCGCTGCCACAATCAGTTTGGAATACTTTTTCATATTTGTTCTTTCTTTTATTGTTTACGTTGTTGTGATGCTTTTAGTTCTCGCGCATGGCGTCTACGGGCTTGATGCTCATGGCTCTCCATGCCGGAGCCAGACCCGCCAGCGCGCCGAGGGCACATACCACCATGGTAGAGAGGATGGCTGTCCAGAAGTCTATCTGGAAGTGGGCCATCACCATGCCGTCGGTGGTGCAAGCCATCTCCACGAGCTGCAGTATGCCCACGCCGAAGAGTATGCCGCTCATGCCCGCCACGGCGGTGAGCACGATGCTCTCGGCGATAATCTGCGAGAGTATCATCTTGGGCGTGGCTCCTATGGCGCGGCGTATGCCTATCTCGCCGGTACGCTCCTTGACGGTCACCATCATGATGTTGCTCACACCGATGGCACCCGAGATGAGGGTGCCTATGCCCACGAGCCAGATGAGGAAGTTCACGCCCTGGAACAGGCCCTCCAGCATGGCGTACATGATCTCGGTATTGAATACGGTGACGCCCTCGGTGTCTTCGGGCGAGATGGAGTGGGCGCGTGCCAGCGTGGTGCGCATGCGGTCGGCTATGGTGCTCATCACCACGCCCTTCTTGCCCGTCACAGCCATCAGGTCTACGGCGGTACCACGGTTGTAGACCTTGCGCAGCACCGATTCGGGCATCGTGATGGTCTCTTCGGCACTGCCGCCGAAGTTTACCGCATGTCCGGAACTGTAGTTGACGCCCACCACGCGGTAGTAGGTCGAGTCTACACGAATGGTCTTGCCGCAGGGGTCACCTCCTTCGGGAAAGAGGTTCTTGTAGATTTGCTTGCCTATCACGCACACCTTGCGCTCCTGCTTCATGTCGATGTCGTTGATATAGCGGCCATAGTAGAGTGTGGGTGCAGCCACACGGGCATAGTCGGGGGTGACGCCTATGGTCGATGCGCTGAAGGTGTGGGTGCCACGGGTAGTGGTGCGGCGTCCGCCGAAAATCATGGGGCTTATCACGTCGAGCTCGGGCACCTGGTGGCGCAGTCTTACGATGTCCTTGGTGTCCATGCTCCATTCCCTGCCCTTGTTGAAGCCCCGGTATGCCTTGGTGGTGGGCTGTGCCCAGATGACCGACGCGTTAGTGGCAAATCCCGCGAAGTTGTTCTGCAGCATTTCCCTGAGCCCCTGTCCGCCACCGCTCAGCGCGATGAGCATGAAGACTCCCCAGAACACGCCAAAGCCCGTGAGCAGACTGCGGCTCTTGTTGCGCGTGATGGTGTCGAGTATCTCCTTGTATGTATCTAAGTCTAATCGCATATTGTTCTTGTAGAGTTGTGTAATCGGTTGTCTATTCGGCTCTCAGCGCCTCGATGGGCCTGATGCGCGAAGCCTTGATGGCGGGTATCAGACCGGCTATCGTTCCGGCGATGATGATGGTCAGGGTGGCCTTGATGCACACGTCGAGCCCCACGGTGGGGTCTACAAACATCGTGGCCCTGAATATGCCTGAGTCCATCACCATGTGGCCCATGGTGGCGTCCATATACAGATTGGTCAGTATGCCGCAGAGCATGCCGATGTAGCCGAAGACAGAGGTGATGATGATGCTCTCGGCGATGATGAGCCTCAGTATGTCCTTGGGACGCGCTCCGATGGCCTTGCGTATGCCAAACTCGCGGGTGCGTTCCTTGACGGTGATGAGCATGATGTTGCTCACGCCCACGATGCCGCTCAGCAGCGTAAACAGGCCCACTATCCATAGCGCAGTGCGTATCATGCCTATGCCCTGGGCCATGGTCAGACTGTCGGTATAGCGGTTCCACATCCAGAGGGCCTGCTCGTCGTCGGGGGCTGCCTGGTGGCGCAGATTGGTACTGGCGCGGTAGTTGGTCTCAAACTTCTCGTTGTCCTCCTTGGTCTTGAGGTTCTTGATGGAGAACTCGATGTTGCCCACATTGTCGCCTTTGGCATAGATGGCTTTCAGGGTAGTGAAGGCGGTGAAGAGTTCGTTGTTCTTGCGTGACTCGTCGTCCTTGGTGATGCCCACCACCTTGAACGCCAGACCATTGATGTTGACATTCTTGTCGATGAGCGACCGATAGTCATGACAGAGCTCCTTGGCCTGACTGCGTGAGAGCACCACCACCTTGCGGCGCTCTCTGAAGTCGGGCTCGTTGATAAACCTGCCAGCCAGCATCTCGGTCTTGTTGATGTTCACGTGGGTGGGGTAGATGCCGACGAGATTCTGGGTCGCCACATAGTTCTCGCCGTAGGCTACGGTGACACCGTACTGGCTCAGCACTCCGCCCACGTGGTCTACATGCTGGGTATAGTTGTCGCCGGTAATCGCCAGATCTCTGTCGTTGAGGGTTATTTCCCGTCCCTCCTTCAGGCCTTTGTACGCCTTCGATGTGTAGCCGGGCATCACCACCATCGAGTTGGTGATATACTTCTCGCTCCGTTCCATCTGGGCGTTGATGAGGCCGTTGCCCGCGCCCAGCAGGAATATCAGCATGAATATGCCCCATGCCACGGCAAAGCCGGTGAGCGCTGTGCGCAGTCGGTTGCGCTTGGAGGTGCTCCATATTTCCTTGATTAGTTCGCGCATGATGCTTGTTGTCAGGTTATTTCACATAGTCCTTGGCCACCAGGTGGTGGTCGCTGTTGTCTTCGATGCTGCCTATCACGCCGTCCTTGATGTGTATCACCTTGTCGGTCTCGTTGGCCACGCCGCTCTCATGGGTTACGACCACGATGGTCATGCCGTCGCGCTCGTGGAGCTCCTTGAGCAGGTCCATTACCTCCACGCTGGTCTTGGAGTCGAGGGCGCCGGTAGGTTCGTCGGCGAGTATAATCTGCGGTTTGGTGATGAGCGCACGGGCTATGGCCACACGCTGGCGCTGACCGCCCGACAGCTCGTTGGGGTAGTGGTTGGCCCACTGGCTCAGCCCCAACCGCTCCAGATACTCCATCGCCAACTGGTGGCGCTTGCGTCTTCCCACGCCCTGATAGAACAGTGGGAGCTCCACGTTTTCCACCGCGGTCTTGAAGGGGATGAGGTTGAACGACTGGAAGATAAATCCTATCATGCGGTTGCGGTATTCGGCAGCACGCGTCTCGCTGAGGTTCTTGATGAGCACTCCGCCGAGCCAGTATTCGCCCGAGTCATAGTTGTCGAGGATGCCCAATATATTTAATAAGGTGGACTTGCCTGAGCCCGAGGCTCCCATGATGGAGACAAATTCGCCCCGCTCGATATTGAGGTCGATGCCCTTGAGCACGTGCAGCGGCTGGGCTCCCTGGTAGGTCTTGTTTACATCTTTGAGTTGTATCATCATAATGTCTTAGAGGGTTGAGGGGTTAGCGATTGAGCAGACTGGCCAGCTCGTCGTTTACTTCGTCGAGAGAGATGCCCAGCAGCGACATCTGTCGCGCCATTTCGGGCAGCCGCTCTTTCATGAACTCGCGCTTGCGGGTCTTCTGTATCTGGTCCTTGGCGCCGGGAGAGACAAAGTAGCCCAGCCCACGCTTGTTGTAGATTACGCCTTCTGCCGCAAGCAGCTCATATGCCTTGACGGCGGTATTGGTGTTGACCTCGAGCAGCACGGCATACTCGCGCACACTGGGTATGCGCTCGTCCTCGTGATATTGGTCGGCCAGTATCTCGTCGCTCAGACGCTCGGCTATCTGTATGTATATGGCTTTGTCGTTGTTGAATGTCATAATCGTTGTGTCTTTAGAGATTGGTCATTCGGTTGCAGTCTACCTGCAGCCGGCAGAATATGCGGTAGGCCATGATGTGGTTGAAGATGGCCAGTGACACAAACAGGGTGGGAAACACCGTGTTGATGCAGCGTAGGCTGATATAGTAGGAGAGGTCTGTCGTACCCATCATATAGGCCACGATGCCCAGGAGGACAACAAAGAAGATGCACATGATGGGCTGGGCGTGCTTGCGGAATATGGCTCCACCCAACAGACAGCACGAATGAGCCCAGACGAAGCCAAGCCAGAACACCCAGCCCTCGCTCTTGAGCGTATAGTGGTCGGTGTTGATGGTTATCGCCGGCTGGAAATCGCTGCTTGCAGCCATCACTATAAACGACTGCCTGAAGCCGGGATAGACTATCAGGTTGATGAGATACTGGGCGATGTCGGCCACCACGATGGCCATCGCTGCAGTGAGCATTATGCCGAGGGTGACATAGCCCATGCGTGCCATGTACTTCTCGGCGTTGGACGCTGGCAGCATGAGAAATGCTATGCGTGTGGCTCTGGTTCTGAACGAACGGAAGATGAATGTGGCGCCGACCAGCACGACCATCAGGAATACCGAGCAGATGCCGAAGCTGCCGGCGTAGGTGAGCATCTCTTCCGCCGTGGCGTCGTCGGGCAGATGGTGCATGCGCAGGTCTATCAGCTTGCTCATCTGCATGAAGGGTATGGTCATGGCGATGACCGTCACGGTGAATATCTTGATGAGCTCGTTTCGGTTTTGGGCGATGTCGTTCATTATCACCATCGCCATGCGTTTGGGAGCGAATGTTGTCATATATTGTTCATTAGAGATTGGTAAACTTGTCGCAGATTATCTGCATACGCTTGAAGATGCGGTAGGACCCTACGTAGTTGGCTATGCTCAGCCCGATTAGTATTGCGGCCACGGCGGTTGTCGCGCCGACCGTCGGTTTAGGGGAGAGAACTCTCGGAAGGATGCCGATCTCGGGTGCCGTATTGCTGGCGAAGATGAGCAGCATCAGACTCAATGCCACGCAGGCTGTGGGGTGGCGGCGCAAGAGGGTGCCGCCCAAGGTGCAGTAGGAGTGCAACCACAGCAGTCCGCTGTAGGTAACAGTCATCGCTGCGATGTCGTCTGGGAGGGGCAGATAATCTGCCAACTGCTGCTTGCCGCTGCCTGTGATGAAGCAGCATATCATCTCCCATAGGCACGAATGGTGGATGCCGGGATGGAAGATAAAGCTGAGGGCAAACTGTATGACATCGCCCACCACCAGGGCGGCGGCAAATGTGAGCACGCTGCCGAGAGTGATGTGGATAAAGCGTGTGGCATATTTCTCTGCATGACTGGCGGGCAGCATCAGGTAGTGCTCGCGCATGGGTTTGGTCTCCATGTTGCTGAAGATGAGGGTGCCCATGGCGCAGAGGAATAGCGGAAGAATTCTTAACGCGCCGGCGATGACAAACATGACCACATTGTCGGGTAGTCTGCTTGCCCATTTTGCGTATTTGTCTTGGTACGGTACGATGCTTAGTATGAAGGTGAAATATAAGCTCAAGAAGGCAGAGAGTATCATGCCGATGCGGAGTGTCTGGCGCCGGCTGTTGGTCCAGTTCCAGCGGAGCAGCATACATAGCCTGTCGAGGCTGAAGTTATGGGTAGTCATAATGGTGGGGGAGAACTCAGATGAATAGTTTGTGATTGATGGCACCATCGAACAGTAGTTCGAGGTCTACGGGGGTCTCTGCCATGCCCTCCTCGCGGTGGGCTATCACGGCGCAGCCCTGGAGGTTGGGTTCGGCATAGACCACGTCGCTGTCGTCGGCGTTGGTGGGGCGCTGCTCAAAGCGGTAGTGCTGGCAGATGTCGCTTATCGAGGCGTCGAGCAGCACTTCGCTATGGTCGAGTATGACCACGTGGTCGAGCAGCGACTCTACATCGTGAACCTGATGGGTAGAGATGATGAGGGTGCGGTCGGGAGTCATGTGGCGGGCTATCACACGGCGGAAGAGACTCTTGGACGGGATGTCCAGACCATTGGTAGGCTCGTCCATCAGCAGCAGGCGAGTGCCGGTGGCAAGGGCAAAACTCATATATACCTTCTTCTTCTGTCCCATGGACAACTGGCCGAGATTGGGGTCGCCATTGAGCTCAAATTCAGCAAGACACTGGTCCAGTACTTCTTGTGAGAAGTTGGGATAAAACCCTCTATTGACCTTGACATAATGGCTCAGCCGGATGTGGGGGAGGTCGTACTCTTCGGGCACGATAAACATGTTGCTCAGCATTTCGGGATGGTGGAGACAGGAGTTGCTCCCGTCTACCAGCACTTCACCCTCGGAGGGGCGCAGCATGCCGCAGATGAGATAGAGCAGGGTAGACTTGCCCGTGCCGTTCTTGCCCAAGAGGCCGTAGATGTTGTTCTCTTTCAGCTGGAGACTGAAGTGCTCGAATACCTTGTGCTTGGTGCCAGGGTAAGCGAAGTTGATGTTGTTGACTTGTATCATATCCTTAATATCAGTTGTTTTATAGTTACCGAGTTTATCGTGTTTCGGTGTACCATTGTAGTAGTACACTGCAAAGGTATGTTGAAAGTTCCAAAGTACAAAGACATCACCCTATTATTTTCCGTTTTTAACACAATATTAACACTTGGCACCCTCAAACCCACCTTCACAACCTCCGCGCCCACCTTCACCACCTCCGCACCCACCTTCACACCCCCCGAGCCCACGCTCGCCAAATTTGTGACCATCTCCAGCAGAATTATGATGACCTTCAGCAGAATTATGATGACCTTCAGCAGAATTATGATGACCTCCAGCAAAATTATGATGACCTTTAGCAAAAATGTGACTACCTCTACTTTTCTCCGCGAGTATATTCGTTAATCTCTGTGACCACCATCCCAACTCTCCTGACCTTCGCGGGCGGCTCGTAACGTTTGGTGCGGAAGCGCGCGTTGTTTGAAACGGATATTCGTATCAAGCGGTGCGGAAGTGCGTGCCGTAAGATACGTGTCGCCAACCGTGGTTGCCACGGCGGCAAAGACATGAGAAACAATGACATGGATGGCTGCCTGCGATGTAGGGGTAATCAGAGGTGGAGCGGGGCAGACTGCAGGGATAAAGAAAAGGCGGAAAGGTCACTCTGCGACCCTTCCGCCTGATATGATACTAATGATATAGGATATGCTGGTTTAGCCCTCGATAGCAGCTACGCCGGGGAGCACCTTACCCTCGATGGCCTCGAGCATAGCTCCACCACCGGTAGATACGTAAGATACCTTGTCGGCCAGGCCGAACTTGTTGACAGCTGCAACTGAGTCACCGCCACCTACGAGTGAGAATGCGCCATTCTCCTGGGTAGCCTGAGCAACATACTTGGCAATCTCGCCAGTACCGTGAGCGAAGTTCTCCATCTCGAATACGCCTACAGGACCGTTCCACAGGATGGTCTTAGACTCGAGGATAATCTTCTTCCAGTGCTCCAGACTCTCCTCAGAGGCGTCCATACCCTCCCATCCGTCGGGGATGTTGAAGATGTCTACCACCTTGCGGTTGGCGTCGTTGGCAAATCTGTCGGCAGCAACGGTAGCTACAGAGAGGCTCAGGTTTACACCCTTCTCCTTGGCAGCAGCCATTACATTGAGTGCCTCGGGCATGAGGTCGTCCTCGTGGAGAGACTCGCCGATGTGGCCACCCTGTGCCTTGATGAAGGTATAACCCATACCACCACCGATGATGAGGTTGTCTACCTTGTCGAGCAGGTTCTTGATGACACCGAGCTTAGAGCTTACCTTAGAACCACCGATGATGGCGGTGAAGGGGTGCTGGGCGTTCTTGAGCACGTTGTCGATGGCTGTTACCTCTTTCTCCATGAGGTAGCCCAGCATCTTGCTGTCGGCGTCGAAGTAGTCAGCGATAACGGCGGTAGAAGCATGCTTGCGGTGAGCTGTACCAAAGGCGTCGTTAACATATACATCAGCGTAAGAAGCGAGCTTCTTGGCGAACTCCTTCTGGCGAACCTTCATTTCCTTCTTGGCCTCGTCAAACTCAGGTGTACCCTTCTCTACGCCTACAGGCTTGCCTTCCTCCTCGGGATAGAAACGGAGGTTCTCGAGCAACAGTGCCTCGCCGGGCTGGAGGGCAGCAGCAGCCTCGCTGGCGTTACCGCAGTCGGGAGCAAACTTAACCTCAACACCGAGAGCGGCGCTTACGTTCTTTACAATCTGACCCAATGAAAGCTCGGGCTTAACCTTGCCTTTGGGCTTGCCCATGTGGCTCATCATGATGAGGGCACCACCATCGGCAAGTACCTTCTTCAAGGTGGGCAGAGCACCACGGATACGGGTGTCGTCGGTTACGTTGCCATTCTCGTCCAGTGGCACGTTGAAATCTACACGGACAATTGCCTTCTTACCGGCAAAGTTGAATTGATCGATTTTCATTTCGTTTGTATTTTAATGATTGGTTATATTATCTGTATGCAAAGTTAGTGCTTTTTTTGATGATAAAGTCATTACACCTTAATAATTTTATACGGATGGGCCAAAAAAGTAGTGCCCTCGATGATGAAACCAAAAATAATCGGGAACAAAACGATGGTATTAACCATTTATTGTCTAATTTTGCAGGGTGATAACAATAAGCAATATGAACAAAGATTCTGTTTTGATAGTAAGTGGAGGCATGGACAGCATCACCATGCTCTATGAATACAAGGAGCGTATAGCGCTGGGTATCTCGTTTGATTATGGCAGCAATCACAATGCGCGTGAGATTCCCTTTGCCGCCATGCACTGCGAGCGCTTGGGCATCAAGCATATCGTAATCAATCTGGGATTTATGCACCAGTATTTCAAGAGTTCGCTCCTGGAGGGCGCCGAGGCCATCCCCGAGGGCAACTATGATGAAGAGAATATGAAATCGACCGTTGTGCCCTTCCGCAATGGCATCATGCTCTCGATAGCGGCAGGTGTGGCTGAGTCGAACGGGCTGAAATATGTGATGATGGCCAATCACGGCGGCGACCACACCATCTACCCCGACTGCAGACCTGAGTTTGTCAGCGCCATGTCTGAAGCTACGCGGCTGGGAACCTATCCCGGCATAGAGGTGCTGGCTCCCTATACCGACATCACCAAGAGCGACATAGCCCGCCACGGCAAGGCGTTGGGCATAGACTATGCCGAGACCTGGAGCTGCTACAAGGGTGGCGAGCATCACTGTGGCAAGTGTGGTACCTGTCGTGAGCGCATCGAGGCTCTGGCCGATGCCGGCATCGAAGACCATACCGTCTACGACGAAGAATAACGGGAGAGGCGTATAAACAGCAAGAGCACCTTGGGCTATCCATTACGGTATGCCCAAGGTGCTCTTGCTGTTGTCGGAGGTGAAGGCTCTATCCGAAAAGGACGCGCAGGGCTTCTTCGACCTTACGCACGGGATGGAGCTTGATATTGTATTTGTGTGGGTTGACGCTCTTCAGATTGAGGGCGGGGATGACGATGTCGGTAAAGCCCAACTTCTCGGCTTCGGCGATGCGCTGCTCTATACGGTTGACGGCACGCACTTCGCCGCTGAGACCCACCTCGCCACACATGCACCATCCAGCCTCGATGGGGGTGTCTACGTTGCTGGACAATACGGCGGCAATCACGCTGAGGTCCATCGCCATGTCAGTGACTCTCAGTCCGCCGGCGATATTGAGAAACACGTCTTTCTGCATGAGCTTGAAGCCCACCCGCTTCTCCAATACGGCGAGCAGCATGTTGAGTCGGCGCTGGTCGAAACCCGTGGCCGAGCGCTGGGGAGTGCCATAGGCTGCCGACGAAACCAGTGCCTGGGTCTCCAGGAGGAAGGGGCGTACGCCCTCGATGGCTGCACTGATGGCTATGCCTGACAGCCCCGCGTGGTCCTCGGTGAGTAACAGTTCTGAAGGGTTGCCCACCAGACGCAGACCGTCTTGCTCCATCTCGTAGATGCCCAGTTCGGAGGTGCTGCCAAAGCGGTTTTTGATGCCGCGCAGGATGCGGTACATATAGTGCTGGTCGCCCTCAAACTGGATGACAGCATCTACGATGTGTTCCAGCGTCTTGGGGCCGGCGAGCGAACCCTCCTTGGTGATGTGTCCGATGAGGATGACCGGTATACTGCTGGTCTTGGCAAACCGCAACAGTGAAGAGGCGCACTCACGTATCTGAGTCACACTGCCAGGGCTTGACTCGGCGTCGTCGGTGGATATGGTCTGTATCGAGTCGATGATGACCAGCTGGGGCTTGACCTCCTTGATGCAGGCGAAGATATTCTCGAGCGACGTCTCGCAGAGTATGCTGATGTGGTCGAGGGCACTGTTGCCCTTGCCGATACGCTCGGCGCGCATCTTGATTTGGTGCGGGCTCTCCTCGCCAGACACGTAGAGTATATCCATATCGCTCATGCGTAGGATGGTCTGCAGGGTGAGGGTAGACTTGCCTATGCCAGGTTCGCCACCCAACAGGATGATGCTGCCGGGCACAATGCCTCCACCCAATACACGGTTGAGCTCGCTGTCGTGGGTGTCGATGCGCGGGTCTTCCTTGGCGGAGATGTCGCGGAGTCGCAAAGCATGGCTGTGGCCCTCGCCCACGCTGCGGTGGGCATTGAGCGTCTGCGCTGCCGACTTGGCGGCAGTGGTGCCCGTATCGGCTGAGATACGTATCTCTTTGAACGTGTTCCACTTGTGGCAATTCGGACATTTTCCTATCCATTTCGCCGATTCCTGTCCGCACTCCGAGCAGACGTACGCTATCTTGTCTTTGGCCATTGTCTTGTATATTGATTACCACAAAAGTACTAAGTTTTTTTATTGTATCAAAAAATATTGCTACTTTTGCATATAAATAAATATGTGAATACAGATGAAACATAAACCAATATTCCTGCTTGCTGTCATTGTCTTGCTGTCGGCTTGCGGCCAGTCGTATGAAGAGAAAGTAAGACTCAGCCGGGCAGAAAGAGCCCGATTGGCGCAAGAGGAAGCGGCTGCGCTCAAGGTGGCGGTGCTACCTACGCTCGACTGTATGCCTGTGTATCTGGCCAAACAGAAACACTGGTATGACAGCACGCAAGTGGACTTGAGGCTGAAGGTGCGTAATGCGCAGATAGACTGTGACACGGCGCTCAAAGGCAAAAGCGTGGAGGTGGCAGTGACCGACCTGAAGCGTGTGGAGCATATGACCAAGCACGGGGTGGGGCTTCTGACGATGGGGCCTACCGATGCCTACTGGCAGTTGATAGCCAACCGCACGGCGCGTGTCAAGACGGCGGCGCAGTTGGGCGACAAGATGGTGGCGATGACCCGCTACTCGGCAACCGATTATCTCACCGACAAGGCCCTCGACGGTGTCAAGACCTCTGCACCTGTATTCAGGGTGCAAATCAATGATGTACTCATAAGGCTGGATATGCTGAAAAACAACGAAATGGATGCCATGTGGCTGACAGAGCCACAGGCCACGACAGCCAGGATGTTCAAGCACACGGTAATCGAAGACAGCCGGAAAATGAAGGAACATCTGGGTGTGGTAGTGACAGGTGCCCATCTGATGAAGGACAAAAAGCGCGTGAAGCAGCTCACCGCGTTTGTCGAGGGATATAACAGAGCCTGTGATTCGCTCAACCACTATGGTGTAAAGCATTATGCCGACCTGGTGAAGGCGGTCTGCCATACCGATGGCAAGACCATAGACAGGCTGCCCAAGTACTCTTACCCGCACATCGCCCTGCCCAAGCAGCGATAAGCAATCACTCTAAGACACAGTGGCTATGGATAATGCCATACAGACAATACTGAAAGATTTCAACGCTCATCGGCGGCTTTCAAACACATTGACCCGCCTGTCAAAGTTGATAGAACAACAGGCATTGTATGCCTTTTCGGGTGATGTCGATGAAATACGCCGCAACTATGACCTGATGCTCGACTTCATGCGTCGTGGATATACCGACGAGCGTCGCAATGACTTGTATGACGAAATGATTGGCAAAACCTATAGGCTAATCCAGAACATACAGGTAGAACTCAAGAAAAAAGACAATCCTTCCTATCATGACGCCGCCTATCGGCTGGCGTCCAGTCGCATTGATTTCGACCCTGACGCTATCAGGCAGCGGTTGGAAGACCATGTGGCTGATATGGCCATGCTCTCGCTCGAGGCGCCCGAGAGTCGGGAAGAACATCGGCGGCAGTTGCTGCAGGCGCACGATGCGTATATGGGGCGCCTGTTTGACCATATCCTGCTGTCCAACCAGTGGAATGATGCCGACGCGTCGTTCTACAGGATGCTGCTCACCTCGCCCGCCATCGATACGGTGGATGCCCAATGGATAGTGGGGGCCATCATGCTGGCCTGCGTCAACGTCTTCGACCTGAAGAAACTGGAGGTGCTGGCGGCGGTCTATGTGGCTGATGTGGCTGAAAGCGTGCGCCAACGGGCACTGGTGGGCTGGGCCTTGTCGCTCGATGGCAACCAGACGCTGATGGTGGAAGGCCAGAAGCGCACGGTGGATATGATTGTAGAACACGACAAAGGCGTGGAGCAGCTCAAAGAAATGCAGATACAGCTCATGACCAGCGTCAATGCCCTGTATGATGATGAGTGTATCAAGCGCGATATCATGCCTACGCTGCTCAAGCAGGGGAATATGGATTTGGCCCAACTCTCCAAGGATATCACCCAATCGTCGGACCTTCATGACATCCTGCATCCGGAGGATTCGGAAAATATGATGAGTGAAGTGGAGACGGTCATGAACCGAATGAAAGAGATGGCAGCCAAAGGGCGGGATATCTATTATGGCGGTTTCTGTCAAGCCAAGCGCTATAGCTTCTTCTCCAAGTTAAGCCACTGGTTTGAGCCCTTCTTCTGGGACAACCCATCTGTAGACTCGGGAAGCGCAGAACCGGAAGATGCCCATGAGGTGATAAAGAGCATGCTCTCTGCACTTCCTTTCTGCGACAACGACAAATACTCTTTTGTCATCTTGTTTTCCAAGATGATGACCCAATTGCCCGCTAATCTGCGCAAGGCAATGATTGAAAACAAGGGCGGCGTCATGCCGATGGCTGCTGAAGACATGACATCGGCCTCGTTTATCCGCCGCAATTATCTCCATGACCTTTTCCGTTTCCATCAGTTGTATGCGATGAAGGACAACTTCGTCGATTGTTTCAGGATGCGTCAGCGGCCTGATGTGGTCAATGTCTTCGTTGCCGACGACCGTCTCTTCGGCGACACGGATGGTTATAAGGAAATGTGCTATGACGCCTTGCGCTTTATGGATAGCATGGACACGCGCAAGGACGAACATTATCACACCACAGTGCTGACTCTGCTTGCAGCAGTGCCAATGCCATTGAGACTGTCTGACCGTCTGTTTGTCGCCCACTACCTGTGGCAGCATGGCGACAAGGCTACGGCTGCGACGATGTATGATGTGATGGTGGCCGAATATCCCGACAACGAGTATGTGCTGCGTGGCGCCGCCCATAGTCGTCTGGACCGCAAGGACTATCTGGCAGCACTGAGTTGCTATGACCGTCTGGCAGGCATCCATGAGGACAATGTGAACTATCTGCTTAACCGCTCT
The DNA here is from genome assembly GCF_002251455.1 of Prevotella sp. P4-51. Classification (NCBI taxonomy): domain Bacteria; kingdom Pseudomonadati; phylum Bacteroidota; class Bacteroidia; order Bacteroidales; family Prevotellaceae; genus Prevotella; species Prevotella sp. P4-51. Next base: position 18,811 of record NZ_NPJM01000009.1, on the reverse strand, counting down.
CTGTGTCTGGTGATGTCGGGCAGGGTGGAGGAGGCGATGCCGACATTGCACAAACTGTACTACAACAATCCCGACAACATGGATGTGGTGCGTGTGATGCTGTGGGGCATGATGAACCAGGGCAACAGTGAGCAGGCTGTGGCTGAGTATGAGAAGCTATGTGCCAAATGTCCTGACAATGCCGATGACCGTCTGAACTATGGGTATAGTCTGTGGCTGTCGGGACGAGTGGCAGAAGCCGTGGAGGTGTTCAGAGCCTATCTCGCTATGGCAGGCAGGCGCGACAAGGGTATAAGCCGTAGCATCTACTCCTCGTTTGAGGCCGACATAAACTTGCTGCAGAGTCAGGGCATCGACGAGACCGCCATGCACCTGATGGCCGACGCGGTGGATGTGCGTCCAGAGTAATCGACACATACATATATATACGCTAAGAGGGTACAAAGTGATTGGCTTTGTACCCTCTTAGCGTATAGTGACTACTAATCAGATGTTGGCTATAGACATGATGTTGGCAAAGACTCCGGCTGCGGTGACCCCGGCGCCGGCTCCATAGCCCTGTATCAGCATGGGGAACTCCTTGTAACGCTCGGTGGTAAGCATCACGATATTGTTGGAGCCCTGCAGATTGTAGAAGGGATGCCCCTTGGCCACCTCTTTGAGAGAGACCTTGGCCGCACCGTTCTCCATCTCTGCCACAAAGCGCCAACGCTTCCCCTCGGCTTCCAGTTGCTGACGCTTGGCTTCAAACTGCTTGTCCAAGGAGGGCAGCTTGGCCCAGAAATCGTCGGTACTGCCCTCAAACATCTGCTGGGGGATAAAGAGATGCTTCTCTACGTCGGCCTGCTCTATCTGATAGCCGGCTTCGCGGGTGAGGATGACCAACTTGCGTATCACGTCGGTGCCACTGAGGTCGATACGGGGGTCGGGCTCAGAATAGCCGTTCTCCTTGGCCAATCTTACGGTCTCGGAGAATGGGACGGTGGCAGACAGCTCGTTGAAGATGTAGTTGAGCGTGCCACTGAGCACCGCCTCAATCTTGAGTATCTTGTCGCCTGAGTTGCGCAGGTCATTGATGGTGCCGATGATGGGCAGTCCGGCGCCCACATTGGTTTCAAAGCGATAGATGACGCCACGCTCCAGCGCCGTGTTCTTCAGTCGGATATAGCTCTGATAGTCTGACGAAGCCGCAATCTTGTTGGCGGCAACCACATTGATGTTGTGCTCGAGCAGGGTCTGGTAAATCTGTGCCACATCCTTGCTTGCGGTGCAGTCGACGAACACGGAATTGAAGATGTTCATTCCCAATATCTTCTCCTTCAACAGTTCTATATTGCTTGGCGATGACTGTTGCAGCATCTCTTTGTAGTGGCTGAGGTCCAGTCCGTCGCGGTCGAAGATGGCATTCTTGGACGAAGCTATTCCCACGACATTGAGCTTGAGGCGCGAGTGCTCCTTGAGTTCTTCATACTGGCTGCGTATCTGCTCGATGAGCATGCTGCCTACGGTGCCGATACCGCAGATGAAGAGGTTGAGCACCTTATAGTCGGACAGGAAGAACGAGTCGTGCAAGACGTTAAGCGCCTTGCGCAGAGATTTGCCTTGGATGACAAAGGAGATATTGGTCTCAGAGGCTCCCTGGGCACAGGCGATGACAGAGATACCGCTACGTCCCAGCGTGCCAAACAGTTTGCCCGCCACGCCAGGCGTATGGCGCATGTTTTCGCCGACGATGGCCACCGTGGCAAGTCCGCCTTCAGCGTGCATGGGAAACATGGCTCCGGTCTCTATCTCCTTGGCAAACTCGCTGTTCAACACGTTGACAGCCTCTTCGGCATCGGCGTCGCGGACACCGATGGAGGTGGAGTTCTCGGATGAAGCCTGGGAAACCATGAACGCGGAGATGCCACCGTTGGTCAGTGCGGTAAAGATGCGCTGGTTGACACCGATGACGCCCACCATAGACAGACCAGCCACAGTGATAAGCGTGGTGCCACTGATGCTCGAAATACCCTTGATGGGCTTGAAGTCGTTGGCTATCTGCTGCTTGATGATGGTGCCCGGGTTTTCGGGGTTGAAGGTGTTCTTGACCTTGATAGGGATATTCTTGACGCAAACGGGGTAGATGGTGGGCGGATAGATGACCTTGGCGCCGAAGTTGCAGAGCTCCATCGCCTCGATGTAGCTGAGCTCGCTGATGGTATAGGCGTTCTTGATGACGCGCGGGTCGGCTGTCATAAAACCGTCGACATCGGTCCATATCTCCAGCACGTCGGCATCGAGCGAGGCGGCGATGATGGCGGCGGTATAGTCGGAGCCGCCACGACCCAGATTGGTGATGTCGTGGGTGTCGCGGTCGCGGCTGATAAAGCCGGGCACGATAGAGATGCGCGAGAGATTGGCAAAGGTTTCGCACACACGCTTGTGGGTCAGGTCGCTGTCCAGGATGTGGCGGCCGTTTTTCTGCTCGGTGACGATGAAGTCGAGGGAGTTGACACGGCGGGCTCCGCGTATCATGGCTGCAACGATGTGAGAGCTGATGCGCTCGCCATAGCTGACGATGGTGTCGTAAGATTTCTTGCTGAGGTCGTGGACCAGATAAACGCCGAAGAAGATGCTCTTCAGCTGGTCTAATAATATATCAATGGTAGCAAAAAGCTGCTCGCGTGCGGTGTTGTCAGTAATGACGGTGTCAATCATCATGTAGTGACGGTCAACGATTTCGTCGAATGACTGTTTCCACTTGTCGTCGCCGTTCTCAGCCAGTTTGGAGGTGGCAATCAGTTTGTCGGTGATACCTCCCAACGCACTGACGACGACGATGACTGGCTGGCGTTTGGCTTCCTTTTCAACAATGCTTTTTACACTCAGAATACTCTTGACGGAACCTACTGATGTACCGCCGAATTTCAATACTTTCATATCCGGTCAATATGTTTATGTGGTTATTATTGTGCATCCCCGCTACGAATGGGGCAGTGCAGAACTTGGGTACAAAGTTACAGAAAGTCTTGGGCAGGACAAAGGATATGACCATGTTTTTTTGCTTCGTGAACAGTTAATAGAAGTTTATATACGCATCGAGGGAACTGTCTCGTAAAGACGGTTCCCTCGATGATAGTCGTAATATGTATTGCTGCTTATCCGTTCATGGCAATCAAGAACTCGTTGTTGTCCTTGGTTCTTACCATAGTATCGTGGATTTCGTTCATAGCCTCGAAAGAGTTCATGTCGCTGAAATGCTTGCGCAATACCCACATGCGGTCGAGCGTAAACTGGTCTTGCAGCAGGTCGTCGCGGCGTGTGCTTGATGCCACCAGGTTGACGGCAGGGAAGATGCGCTTGTTGCTGAGTGAGCGGTCGAGCTGCAACTCCATGTTGCCGGTACCCTTGAATTCCTCGAAGATAACCTCATCCATCTTGCTGCCGGTGTCGATGAGAGCGGTGGCAATGATGGTGAGCGAACCGCCGCCTTCGATGTTGCGCGCGGCTCCGAAGAAACGCTTGGGCTTCTGCAGGGCATTGGCGTCGACACCACCGGTGAGCACCTTGCCAGAGGCAGGGGAAACGGTGTTGTAGGCGCGGGCCAGACGGGTGATGGAGTCGAGGAAGATGACAACATCGTGGCCACATTCGACCATGCGCTTGGCCTTCTCGAGCACGATGCCGGCTATCTTGACATGGCGCTCGGCAGGCTCGTCAAAGGTAGAGGCGATAACCTCGGCATTGACGGTGCGGGCCATGTCGGTAACCTCCTCAGGACGCTCGTCGATGAGCAACATCATGAGGTAGGCTTCGGGGTGGTTGGCTGCTATGGCGTTGGCGATATCCTTCATCAGTATGGTCTTACCTGTCTTGGGCTGGGCCACGATGAGGGCGCGCTGTCCCTTACCGATAGGAGAGAAGAGGTCTACTATGCGGGTAGAGAGGTTGGTCGTGGCGCGGTCGCCACAGAGTGTAAATTTCTCGTCGGGGAAGAGTGGGGTAAGGTGTTCGAACGGGATGCGGTCTCTGACTTCTGCGGGCTCGCGTCCGTTGATTTTGTCTATGCTGGTAAGGGGGAAATACTTCTCGCCCTCATGGGGTGGACGTACATGGCACTGGACTACATCGCCTGTCTTCAGTCCGTAATGCTTCACCTGGGCGTTGGAAACATAGACATCGTCAGGAGAAGAGAGGTAATTGTAGTCGCTGGAGCGCAGGAAGCCGTAACCGTCCTGCATAACTTCGAGCACGCCATTGGCAGTGATGATGTCGGAGAAGTCGTATTTGGTAACATTCTCCTGCACGGGCTGCTGGTATGACTGTACGGTATTGTTGACGGGAGTAGTGGGGTTGTCGAACATGTCGTAGGTGGGCACGACGCCTTCGTCTTCGATGGGCAGGTCGTGGGTGATGATGAAATCGGTGCCATCACCGGGGTCGCCTTCCCATACGTCGTTGGTAACCATCGGGCTGTTGTCGATGTTCTCGTTGTGGGCGTTGATTTTTGCCTGCAACTTGGCTATCAGTCCTTCGCTGTCGCCCTCTTCTGCAGCGGGCTGGTCGCCCATGGCAAACTGGGCTTCGGGAACGAAGTCGGCTTGCTCTGCCTGGGGCTCTTCTACCTGCTCTGGAGCTTCGGGCTCACTGGCCTGGGGTGTCTCTGCCTGAACAGCAGTAGCGGGCTCCTCGGTAGCGGGCTCGTCCTTTACGGGTGTCTCTTCTGAAGGAGTGGCTTCGTCGGCCTCTTTCTTGGTGGTCTTGCGTGTGCGACGCTTGGGCTTCTCAACGGGCTCTTCCTCGGCCACGACTGGAGTCTCAACGTCTTTGTTGAGCAACTCTTCGTTGGCAAAAAGTCCGGGTTCTTCCTTGTGGGTGTTGATGTTTTTCTTCAGGTCGAAGTTCTCGCCTTCTTTCCCATTCACGGTATATACTTTGTCGCTTTCCTTCTTGATGATGCGTGTTCTACGGCGTTTGGCTCCAAGTGGGTTTTTATTGCCTTCGTCTTCTGCCTGCTTGTCCAAAATGGCATAGGCGAGGCTCTCCTGGTCGCTGTTGCCTGTGGTCACAGCACCCATGCTGTGAGCAATATCCAACAGTTCAGGAATAGCTTTTGCTATCAGTTCTTCTTTGCTATACATATATATTAATATGTGATGTGGTTATATAAAATAATGTTTCAAGGGATGAAACATTCTTGGTACATCTTAAATGTGTCTGCAAAGTTACTAATAATCGTTGGAATAAAAAAGAAAGCCCGCAAAAATTTTGCGGGCTTTCATTATTTTTTAATGGGTTAGGCTGATATTACTCGCCCTTCTCCATCTTCTGCTTCAGTTCGGCCAATACATCGAGGTCGCCGAGTGATGTGCTGGCAGCAACGTTGTTGATAACAGGAGTGTCCTGCTTCTTGGCGGCGTGCTTGCGTACGGGCTTAACCTCTTCCTTCTCATCCTCGAATGTACGAGAGTGTGAAAGGATGATGCGGCGAGAGTTCTTGTTGAACTCAATAACCTTGAATGGGAGTTCCTCACCGAGCTTAGCCTGTGAGCCGTCTTCCTTAACCAAGTGCTTGGGAGTAGCGAAGCCTTCACCACCCTCGTTGAGAGTGATAACGGCACCCTTGTCCATCATCTCGGTAATCTTGCCCTGGTGTACAGAACCTGCAGTGTACAGAGTCTCGTAAACATCCCAAGGATTCTCCTCGAGCTGCTTGTGGCCGAGGCTCAGACGACGGTTCTCCTTGTCTATCTCGAGTACAACAACCTCAATCTCAGCACCTACCTGTGTGAACTCAGAAGGATGCTTAACCTTCTTGGTCCAAGAGAGGTCAGAGATGTGGATAAGGCCGTCAACACCTTCCTCAAGCTCTACGAAGATACCGAAGTTGGTGAAGTTGCAAACCTTAGCGGTGTGCTTGCTGCCGATAGGATACTTGGTATCGATGCTCTGCCATGGGTCTTCCTTGAGCTGCTTGATACCGAGGCTCATCTTGCGCTCCTCGCGGTCGAGGGTCAGGATAACTGCCTCTACCTCGTCGCCTACGTGCAGGAAGTCCTGAGCTGAGCGGAGGTGCTGGCTCCAAGACATCTCGCTAACGTGGATAAGACCTTCAACGCCGGGCTGAATCTCAACGAATGCACCGTAGTCAGCGATAACGACTACCTTGCCCTTGACGTGGTCGCCTACCTTCAGGTTGGCATCCAGAGCCTCCCATGGGTGGGGAGTAAGCTGCTTCAGACCGAGAGCGATACGCTTCTTCTCCTCATCGAAGTCGAGGATAACAACGTTGATCTTCTGGTCGAGCTCTACTACCTCGTGAGGATCGCTTACGCGGCCCCAAGACAGGTCGGTGATGTGGATGAGTCCGTCAACACCGCCGAGGTCAACGAATACACCATAAGAGGTGATGTTCTTAACAGTACCCTCGAGTACCTGACCCTTCTCAAGTTTAGAGATGATGTCCTTCTTCTGTGCCTCAAGCTCGGCCTCGATAAGAGCCTTGTGAGAAACAACCACATTGCGGAACTCCTGATTGATCTTGACAATCTTGAACTCCATGGTCTTGCCTACGAATACATCGTAGTCGCGTATTGGATGAACGTCAATCTGGCTACCGGGCAAGAATGCTTCGATTCCGAATACATCAACAATCATACCACCCTTAGTGCGGCACTTGATGTAGCCCTGAATAACCTCGTCGTTAGCGAGAGCCTCGTTAACACGGTCCCAGCTCTTGGCCAGGCGTGCCTTCTTGTGAGACAGAACCAACTGGCCCTTCTTGTCCTCCTGGTTCTCAACGTAAACTTCAACCTTGTCACCTACCTTGAGGTCGGGGTTGTAGCGGAATTCAGAAGCAGGAATGATACCATCGCTCTTGTAACCGATGTTAACGATAACCTCTTTCTTGTCAGCAGAGATTACGGTACCTTCTACTACCTGATGCTCTGTAACCTTGTTAAGGGTCTCGTCGTAAGCCTTCTGAATGTCGTCAATGTTTGAGCCTGCATTAGTGCCATTCTCAAACTCGTCCCAATTGAAGTCTGCCAACGGCTGTACGTTCTTAAAATCTGACATAAAATTAATAAATGAAATAAATAAAAAAGTTAGACATTATGTTAATTAACTCGATGATAAGGTGAGTAAACACCAAATCGGTTGCAAAATTACTAATTTTCAATGTGAAACGGGGAACTATATCCGTTTATTTGTTCGCGATTTTGGTTTTTTTAACAATGATGGTGCTGATGATGGCCATGATGGTCTCCGAAATAGGTGGGTTGGCCATTGGTCAGACCGCCTTGATGGGGCAAAAGTGGCTTGTATCAGCCGATTCCCAAGAGTTCAATCTCGAAGATGAGGGTAGAACCGCCAGGGATTCCGGGTTGGGAGAATTTGCCGTAGCCCATCTCTGCCGGGATGTACAGTTCCCACTTGTCGCCGACGACCATCTGCTGCAGTGCCACAATCCAACCGTCTATTAGGTCGCAGAGCCTGATGGCCAGTGGCGTGCCGCCATAACTCGAGTCGAAGGTATGACCGTCGATGGTGGATCCGCGGTAGTGGGCTGTGATGATACTTCTGGGTGAAGGATGGGTAGTGCCTTCTCCGCTGTGGATGATGCGATAGTACACACCGCGCGGCAGCTGGAGTACGCCTTCTTCGCGGGCTTTGTCTTCCAGCCATGCCTTGTTTTTCTCTATGTATGCTCTCTTTGCCATAATGAATGTTTTTTCGACTGCAAAGGTATACATAATAACAATCATATTGGCATAAAAGTCAAGAATAATAGTGGCTAAGGTGCTGAAGATGGCGGCTTTGCGATAGAGAATAAGGACCACAGGTAGTTGGAGCTGCGCTGAAGGTGCAAGGGCGGCAGAGTGAAACGCCCGTCATATAAAATAAGGTGGAAATGAAGCGCCAAGTAGCAGGATAAGTGGTTTTTATGAATATTCTTGGTTATTCTTTTGCCTGTTTTGGCGTTTCTTATTATTTTTGCATCATCATTAAGCAGATGTATAATCCTAATTTATAGTGAATTAATGAATATTTTAACCAAAGCCCTTGGATTTGATAGTGCCAAGGCAAGTGTGCGCACGGAGGTTGTGGCCGGCGCTACCACTTTTCTGACAATGAGCTACATCCTTGCTGTCAATCCCGCAATTCTGGCCACTACGGGTATGGACAAGGGCGCTCTCTTCACAGCCACAGCCCTCGCGGCGGCCATTTCCACCCTGTTGCTTGCGTTTATGGCCAAGTTGCCGTTTGCCCAAGCTCCAAGTATGGGTCTCAATGCCTTCTTTGCCTTTACCATGTGTCAGGCTATGCACCTGTCGTGGCAACAGTCGTTGGCGGCATTGGTTGTAGAGGGCGTAGTCTTCATCCTCATCACGTTTATGAACGTGCGTGAGAAGATTCTGGACAGCATCCCTCGCAACTTGCGCTACTCCATTTCGGCGGGAATAGGTATGTTTATAGCCTTTATCGGACTGAAAAACGCCGGCATCGTGGTGGCCAATCCCGACACCTTTGTGGCTTTGGGCAATTTCACCCCCGAAGCTATCCTGGGTATCGTGGCCATAGTGCTGAGCGGAGTGCTCACAGCCCGTAGAGTGAAGGGCGCTCTCTTCATCGCCATCATCATCGCTACTCTGGTAGGTTTGCCGATGGGCGTGACGGTGATGCCTGATGGGTGGCTGCCTGTGTCGGAGCCCCACTCGGTAGCGCCGATTTTCTGCCAGTTTGATTTTGATGGTTTCTTCAATATCAATATGCTGGTGGTCATCTTCTCGCTGCTTATCATCAATATCTTTGATACCGTGGGCACGCTTGTGGGCTTGGCGGAGAAGACTGGTGTGGTTCGCCCAGACGGCTCTATTCCTCGTGTGAAGGAAGCCATGCTCAGCGATGCCATCGGTACTACCTGTGGAGCCATGTTGGGTAGCAGTACCGTCACTACATATATCGAGAGTGCTTCGGGTATAGCCGAGGGTGGTCGCACGGGTCTCACCTCACTGGTTACCGGATTCCTGTTCATCGCAGCCCTCTTGCTGTCTCCGCTTTTCCTGCTCATTCCTTCGGCTGCCACAAGTGGTGCCCTGGTTATGGTGGGCGTGCTGATGATTGACTCGGTGAAGAAGATAGAACTCAATGATGTCACCGAGGCTTTCCCTTCGTTTATCACTATGATTACGATGGTGTTGTGTTATTCCATAGCCGATGGCATCTGCTTGGGCATCTTGAGCTATGTAGTGATGAAGGTATGTACTGGTAAATTTAAGAATATAAGCGTCACGCTGGTGATTCTCTCGCTCCTGTTTATCCTGAAGTTTGTAGTGGGATAGACAGAGGACGATATAAAAAAAAAAGAAACATTGGTGGTTAGAATTGCCACCAATGTTTCTTTTTTTGTGTTTCGTTTTCTCCTCTCAGGCTTCTGCGCTCTTCGCGCATGATGTCGTGCCATGTCTTGTTGTAGTGTATCATCTGGTAAATCAGTCCCCAATCGGGCAGACCGCCGATGTTACGGTCGTCAATCCACATGTCTACTTTCAGCTTGCGGGAGAAGTGATTGTTCCATTCTTGTCTTTCTTCGGGATAGTCTTTGTTGATGGCGTAAAACTCAACGCCACGCTCGCGGCACCAGTTGACGGCTTCGTCGAGAAGCGCACCTTCGCGGACAGTCCACAGTATCAGTTTATGATGCTCCTTGATAAGCATCTTTAGCGTCTCTGTGGCAAACGGAAGTTCTTTGCCAATCTTCGGATACTCGTGGGTGACTATCGTTCCATCAAAATCTACGGCTATTGTCATAGTCTCTTATACCTATTATATATATACGCGCGTGAGGAGGCCGGCGGCGGACCCGCCAAGCACCTTAGTGCTTGACGGAGTCGTCGTTGGCGTCACCATAGTGACTCTTGCTGTAATTGCCATAAGAACCATATGAACCATACGAGCCCTTGCCATATCGGCCGTATCTGCCATAGTGTCCGTATTTGCCATACTTGCCATAGCCATAGTAGTAGCCATACTTCTTCTTGGTCATGTCTACGCCGTTGAGGACAATGGACATGTTAGGCAGCTTCTTGGTTTCCGAAAGTTCGTTGATGAGGTTGAAGCTCTCCTTGGCGGTATAGTCGGCGCGGCACATGTATACCGTGGCGTCGGCTACGCGGCCAATCTGAAGCGTATCGGTAACCAGACCCACAGGGGCGGTGTCGATAAGGATGTAATCATAGTGATCCTTCAGTTCGTTGATAATGTCGTCGAGGCTCTTGCGGGCTACCAATTCTGCGGGGTTGGGAGGAATGGGGCCAGCCATGAGCAGCTCCAGATTGCTGTTTACCTCTGAAGGCAGTATCTGCTTGCTGATGTCGGCCCAAGTGGGATGCTCCTTGACCAGAAGGTTGGTAATACCGTGTACCTTGTCATTAATCTCAAACAACTCGGCCAGTCGGGGCTTGCGGATGTCGAGTCCCACGAGCAGTACCTTCTTGCCCAGCAGTGCGAAACTGATGGCGAGGTTGGCGCAGTTGAAGGTCTTGCCTTCGCCCGAAGTGGTGGAGGTGAAGAGGATGACCTTCTCGTCTTCCTTCATCATAAACTGCAGGTTGGTACGCATCGAACGGAAAATTTCTTCCATCATATTGTTCTTGTTCTCGTGTACCACGATGTCGGCCTTGGTCTTGGCGCTATCGCTGGCCACAGCAACGTCGGCGATGATAGGCAGCTTGGTGAGCTTCTCCACGTCGTCGTGTCCCTCAATCTTGTAGCGCAACAGCTGGATAAGGAAGAGCAGACCGGCGGGAATACCGATACCCAATACAAAAGAGATGAGCAATATGATGCTACCCTTAGGACTGATTTTGCCCAATACCTCGGGAGTGTCGATGAGCTTGCCTTTGTCCACGGTTGATGCCAGAGAGATGGAGTTCTCTTCGCGCTTCTGCAGCAGCATCACATACAGGGCAGACTTCACTTCCTGCTGGCGGCCAATCTGTGTAAGGATGCGCTCCTGCTCTGGAGTCTCAGTCATCTTGCCAGAGTTGCGGTTCAACTCGCTCTCAATCTTGTTGAGCTGCATCTCGGCATTGAACTTGGCCTGGTTCATGGCCACGCTGATGCTGTGGCGGAGCTCGTCAAGCTGATTGGTAAGAGGGATGACGGTGGGCGAAGACTCAGAGGCGCCATTGAGCAGACGGCTGCGATTGAGAGAAATCTCATTGTATTTCGTGATGAGCGAGGTTACGGCTACATCGGCGATACCCACATTGGCAGGCAGCACGGCGTAGTCCTTGCTCGAATTCATAGTCTCGCGCAGGCTGTTGATAAGTTCAACCTGCATCTGGGCCTCAGACAACTTCTGCTGGTATTGGCTTGCGTTGAGTACGTTCTGGCTTGCATTGAGCTTGATGTCAACCAGCTGGTTGCGCTTCTTGTAGCTCTCCAGAGACCCTTCGGTGCTGCCCAGCTCGGCGTTGAGCTTTTCGATACGGTTGTTGATAAACTCCTCGGTACGGCGAGCCACCTCATTCTTGTCCTCATTGGCCTGGCGGTTGTAGACTACGGCCAGCTGGCGCAGATAGTCGGTAGCGCGCATAGGCACTTCGTCGTTGAGTGTGAGCTTGGCGATGGTGGTCGTCTTGGATGTGGGAGATACGTTGAGCGACTTCTGATACTTGTATGACATCATGTGGGGAGACACGATAACTGCCTTCATGATGTCGCCTTCGCGCATCTGGGGGCAGGCATTGCGTGAGAGGGTAATCACACCTACTTTGGTACCGAAGGTGGCTGGCAGGTTCTTGAATTTCTTGTCTATCTTGTATTCCACGCCCTTGGTACCCTCTACGAGAGGCTTGGTGTAGGTGCCTGTCACGTTGTACTGTCCATTCTCATACTTGATGGTCAGCTTCACGGGAGCCTTCAGCATCTCCAGGTGAGTGGGGTCTACATCCACATTGACGGGATTGTTGTGGTAGGCTATCTGTGCCTTAATCTTACCTTTTATATAATAGGTAGTGTAGAGCTTCAGGTCTCTTGCTGCCTGTTCGGCCAGCAGACGCGAGGTGATGATCTCCATTTCGTTGTCAAAACCGTCACTTGCCTCCATGAATCCCAGGTTGGCTGCCTGGGCAATGCGGCTGCCGGTGCGGCTGCGTGCATTGTTGTCATCATTCTTGATGAGCATCTTGGTGGTGGCTTGATAGACAGGTGTGGTGTAGCGCAGATATACGGCTGCGATTCCTACACAGATAATCACAGAAAGTAAGAACCATTTCCAATAGAGTACGGCTATCCGGATAACATCTTGATAGTTCAGCGAACTCTTTTCCTGGTCTCGAATTTCTTCGGGCATTCCATTTTTTACGTATTCCATTTTATTTAAGTTTTTATTTTGTCAATGATAAGAGATATTGTCCGTATTGGTTTTTGAGCATGGGCTTGGCCAGTTCTCTGAGCTGGTCAGCGTCTATCCATCCCTGCTTGTAGGCGATCTCTTCGAGACAAGCCACCTTGAGGCCCTGACGTTTCTCTATTACCTCGATGAAGGTACTGGCCTCGCTCAGACTGTCGTGGGTACCGGTGTCGAGCCAGGCGAATCCGCGCTGGAGGGTAAGCACCTTCAGCTGATGGCGGTTGAGATATTCCTGGTTGACGGTAGTAATCTCGAGCTCGCCGCGAGCACTGGGCTTGATGTTTTTGGCTATCTCTACCACGCTGTTGGGATAGAAGTATAGTCCCACAACGGCGTAATTGCTCTTGGGATGCTGTGGCTTTTCCTCGATGGAGAGGCAGTTGCCATCGGCGTCAAACTCAGCCACGCCATAGCGCTCTGGGTCGTTGACGTAATAACCGAAGACGGTAGCCATGCCGTCTTGCTCTACATTGGTGACACTCTGGTGGAGCAGGCCACTGAAGCCGGCTCCATAGAAGATGTTGTCGCCAAGGACGAGGCAGACGGAGTCATTGCCGATAAACTTCTCGCCGATGATGAAAGCCTGGGCCAGTCCGTCGGGGCTTGGCTGCTCGGCGTATTCAAACTTGACGCCCAGTTCGCTGCCGTCACCGAGCAGTCGGCGGAAGCCTGGGAGGTCGTAAGGGGTGGAGATGATGAGAATCTCGCGTATGCCAGCGAGCATCAGAGCCGAGATGGGGTAATATATCATCGGCTTGTCAAAGATAGGTATCAGCTGTTTGCTAATGCCTTTGGTTATGGGGTAGAGGCGAGTGCCTGAACCGCCAGCAAGTACTATACCTTTCACCTTGTTATTTCGTTTTAGATATTATTCTGTCTTCTCTTGCAGAAAGTGACTACCACTGTGCGATAGAGTATCCATAGGTCTAATCCTATTGACCAATGCTTGATGTACCATATGTCGTGTTTCACTCTCTCTGCCATTTGCCACACCTCGGGAGTTTCTCCGCTCAGTCCCAGCACCTGTGAATATCCCGTAATGCCGGGCTTGCAGCGATGACGGTCCATGTAGTTGTCTATCAACTGGGTGTATTTTCTGGTGTGGTAGAGCATGTGGGGGCGTGGGCCGATAATGCTCATGTCGCCCTTGATTACATTGATGAAATTGGGGATTTCGTCGATATGTGTGCGGCGCATGAAACTGCCAAAGGGGAATATGCGTGGATCATTGGCTGTGGCCTGAAGTGTGTCGCACTCGTCATTCAGACGCATGGTGCGAAACTTGTAGCATACAAATGTCTTGCCGTCAAGACCGGTGCGCTCCTGCTTGAACACTATGGGGCCGCGGCTCTGCATCTTGATGATTAGCGCGATGATGGGTAGGAAGGGTAGGGAGATGATACATACCAATAGACCAGCAAACAAGTCGAATGTACGCTTTATGGTTCTGTTGGACAGCATTAACAAGGGATTTTTCAGGTCCTCTGCCATTGCTTCAGTTTTAAGGGTGTTTTCGACTGTGCTTATATGTTGTGGCATGTTGTATGGTTTTTGTTTCTACGGCATCGATTATGACCATTGTGCAGCTATGGCAATAGCTTGGGCTTATATCGTGCGTAATCTATGCAAAGGTAATATAATAATTCGGATTTCTCCTTATTATAATTAAAAAAAATATTCATCGTCGGCCATTTTTTTTGATGGCAGGAAAAACCCATGGTGCGATTGCTTTTCTATCTGGTTGGTCTCATGCAACTTTAAGTTGTGCATTCGGTTCCCCTTATGAGTTTCACGGAGAGGCCATGGGAAGGCCAGCTCAGTGCCTGCCGCTGCGATACATTGGTATTATGTCCGAAGAAATACGTTAAATAATTTTGACAATTGGCGAGTTTGTTGTAATTTTGTGGCTGTTAATGGCAATTGGGCCATTATTTAATTAAAAACTTAAGTAATTATAATGGGAATATTTTCAAAATTATTCGGAAATAAGTCAACGGAAAAGAAAACGGGCGGAATGGAAGACTACATGACGCTCATCAGGGTGTACTTTCAGGCATCGATAGCCAGCCAGCTGGGTATCAACAATCTTGCCATGCTGCCCGACTTGCGTATGTTCAAGACGACGCTGCATGTACCCACCCAGAACAATAAGTTGGGTATTGGTGAGAAGAGCCACTGCAAGAAGATGCTCAAAGAGCTCTACAAGGTTGACGACCTCTTCTTCAAGGAGATTGACGCCAGTATTCGTAAGAACTGCCGTAAGATACAGGACGTACAGGTGTTCCTCGTACAGTTCCAGGGCTTTACCCAAGACCTGATGATGCTGATGGGTAATCTCATGAAGTTCAAGCTGCGTATGCCTTCTTTCTTCAAGGGCGCCATCTACTCGATGACCGAGAAGACCGTGAAGGAAATCTTTACCAAAAACGACTACAAGGATGCCGGAGTTGTCAAGGTGGTGCTCAATATCCGCCAGTACAACAAGCGTCTCTCGTTCTCTGAAAAGTGGATTACCGGATTTGTCTATCAGGTGGTGATGTTGGCCAAGAAAGAGCCAAAAGCCAAAGAAGAGGCAGCTAAATAACAAAAAACGAGACATTTCTTTGGATTTTACAGATTATTCATATAAATTTGTAAACTAAACATAGGTTATGGATGCTACTGAGAAAACATTGACGCTGTTTACGACACGTATGCGACAGATGATTCTCCGTTTTGATGAACTCAAAAAGGAGAAGACTCGTCTTGAGGATATGCTGTCCGAACGCGACGCCAAGATAGCCGAACTTGAGGCTCGGCTGGCTCAGGCTTCCATGGACTATGAGAGTTTGAAGATGGCGAGGATGATTGAGGTCACCGACGGTGATGTCGAAGGAGCGCAGAAGCGCATATCCAAGCTCATCAGAGACGTTAACAAGTGTATCACGCTACTGAGCGAAAAATAACGCGAAGCGATGGGTGAGTCAGACAAGGAAAAATTGCGTATTAGGTTACATGTCTACGATACGGATATGACAGTGACTATTCCTCGGGCAGAGGAAGAGTGCTATCGTGCCGCAGCCAAGCTGATAACCGATGTTGTAAACAATTACTCTGCTGTCTATAAAGACCGCAAGGGTGAGAAGGAAATATTATATATGGCTCTGATTGATATATCTCTCAGATATCAGAAGGAAACCAGAAAACACGATATATTGCCTGTTACCGACATCCTTACCAAGTTGACTTCCGAAATCGAAGAAGCGTTGGATAGCGAGTAAGGAATTAAATTTTATATACATAATACTAAAAATGGTAATTACATTGATTATAGTGGCCGTAGCTCTCGTCGTGGGAGTATTGGTTGGTTATATGATTTTCCGTTATGTCATTAAGGGAAAATACAATGAAATGGTAGCGGCAGCCTCTAAGGAAGCCGAAGTGGTAAAGGAGAAGAAACTGCTTGAAGTCAAGGAGAAATTCCTCAACAAGAAGAGTGAGCTGGAGAAGGAGGTGCAGCAGCGCAACCAGAAGATTCTGCAAAACGAGAACAGGCTCAAGCAGCGCGAGATATCTCTCAACCAGCGTCAGGACGAGATAGGCCGAAAGAAGCAGGAACTCACCCAGCTTCAGCAGCGTATAGACAACGAGAAGAAGCTGATGCTCGTAAAGCAGCAGGAACTTGAGAAGATGCAGGAGCAGGAGCGTGCCAAGCTCGAAGAGCTCTCTGGTCTGAGCGCCGAGGAAGCCAAGGAACGACTGATAGACAGCCTGAAGGACCAGGCCAAACTTGATGCCGCCAGCTATATCAACGAGATTGTAGACGAGGCCAAGCTCAATGCCAACCAGCAGGCCAAGAAGATTGTCATCCAGACCATCCAGCGTGTGGCTACCGAGACTGCTATCGAGAATTCGGTGAGCGTGTTCCACATTGATAACGACGAGGTTAAGGGTCGTATCATCGGTCGCGAGGGTCGTAATATCCGAGCCCTTGAGGCTGCTACAGGTGTCGAGATTGTCGTCGACGATACCCCCGAGGCTATTGTCATCTCTGCCTTTGACCCCATCCGTCGCGAGGTTTGCCGTCTGGCTCTCCATCAGCTGGTTACTGATGGCCGTATCCACCCCGCTCGTATTGAGGAGGTTGTGGCTAAGGTCAAGAAGCAGTTGGACAATGAGATTATTGAGACTGGTAAGCGTACGGTTATCGACCTGGGTATCCACGGTCTGCATCCCGAGCTGGTGCGTATCGTCGGCAAGATGAAATATCGCTCATCTTACGGACAGAACTTGTTGCAGCACGCTCGCGAGACAGCTAACCTCTGTGCAGTTATGGCTTCAGAGCTGGGACTTAATCCTAAGAAGGCCAAGCGTGCCGGTCTCTTGCACGATATCGGTAAGGTGCCAGACGAGGAGAGCGAGTTGCCCCACGCACTCTATGGTGCTAAGATAGCAGAGAAATATAAGGAGAAGGCAGATATCTGCAATGCCATCGCCGCTCACCATGATGAGACTGAGATGGAGAGCCTGCTTGCTCCTATCGTTCAGGTTTGCGATGCCATCTCTGGTGCCCGTCCCGGTGCCCGTCGCGAGATAGTCGAGGCTTACATCAAGCGTCTTAACGACCTTGAGGCTATAGCTATGAGCTACCCTGGCGTGGTTAAGACTTACGCCATCCAGGCAGGTCGCGAGTTGCGCGTGATTGTCGGTGCCGACAAGATGAGCGACGAGGAAAGCATCAAGCTCTCTGACGAGATTGCAACAAAGGTTCAGAACGAGATGACCTATCCTGGTCAGGTTAAGATTACGGTTATCCGTGAGACCCGCAGCGTGGCTTATGCCAAGTAATAGCAAGCAAATTATAGCATAATTAATAATGAAGTCCCTTGTCAGATTGATGGTAAGGGATTTTTTTGTATTGCTTTTACTGTGCCGTTTGCCAACTACGCAAGCGTGGAGTGTATCTCCATAAGCGTGGAGGTTAATTTTGCAAGCGTGGAGAGTATCTCCATAAGCGTGGAGGTTAATTTTGCAAGCGTGGAGAGTATCTCCATAAGCGTGGAGGTTAATTCTACAAGCGTGGAGAGCCACTCTATGAAGTAGGTAGTTGTCTTCGGCGTTCATACTCAAAATACCTACTTTTAGGTATTGCACCATTTGGACATCCTTTTTATCTTTGCAACAAATATAGGCTTCACTTTGTGTTAAAAAGTAATGTGGAAGGAAAATATTCTTTCGATTTTTGTAATTTTGCATACAATTATATAACAACAGACGATGAAGAAGCAGAAATTATATGAAGCATCAGACAAGATGATTACTCTTTTACAGGATAATTATGCGGTTTTGCGCTGCCTTGGCTCTTTTGGCATCAACCTGGGATTTGGCAACAAGACGGTAGAAGAGGTCTGTCGAGATGAGGGAGTCGATAGCTTCACTTTTCTGTGTATTGTCAATTATACCATCAATGGATACCTGGGAGCGGATGATGTCGCGCGTCTTTCCGTGCCCACCTTGATGCAATATCTTAAATCCTCGCACGAATACTATTTGGACTTTGAGTTGCCTTTCATTAGGAAGGAACTTATAGCATCGCTTGACGCCGCCGACAATCTGGCGTCTCTCATCATCAAAATATATGATGAGTATGCCCGCAGTATCGTCCATCATATGAAGTATGAGGAAAAGAATGTCTTTCCATACGTCGAGGCGCTCCTTCAGGGAAAAGCGCAGACCAACTATGATGTGGAGACTTTTTCTAAGCATCATGACCAGATAGATGTCAAGTTGCGTGAGTTGAAGAATATCATCATACAGTATCTTCCAGTCGATGCGCATCGCAATAATCAGCTTTATGCGACGCTGTTTGATATCTATAATTGTGAGTCATGGCTTGCCCAGCATTCCGAGGTCGAAGACCATATCTTTATACCGGCAGTCAGATTGCTTGAAAAGCAAATCAACCAAAGCAATATATCGCAGAAACTGTCTAATATGATTAATAAGAACAGTGATGCAGATGTATTGAGCGACCGCGAGCGCGACGTGATAGTCTGTCTGGTGCAGGGCATGACAAATAAGGAGATGGCTGACCATCTTTGCATTTCCATCAACACTGTTATCACTCACCGCAAGAATATTGCACGTAAGTTGCAGATACATTCTCCTGCAGGTCTTACCGTCTATGCCATCGCCAAAGGTCTTATAGATATGTCCGCAGTCAAGCTGTAAATCGCGGCAATTTTCCGAGTAAATATTTCTCCTCTTTTATAATTGTTTGTCATTCACGCAGTTGATGCTGTTTGGCTGTTTGATGACTTGAAAGACGGTAGTTGCAATCCCGTCAGTCGCCCTGTTGGTCAAGTCTTAAAATATGTAAATGGATAGAACTTTTTCCATCTTATCCTGTACCATCAGCGGCTTTTTTAT
>NZ_NPJM01000008.1:0-1435 GCF_002251455.1 Prevotella sp. P4-51 | reverse complement strand
ATTGATTAAAGATGTCAAATACTTGCAGTGGGTTTGGTATTCTCCCAAATACAGCAAAGAATTAAACTATCTGCAACAAAAAGCAAGTTGTTCGAACGCATACATTGTTTTCTTTTCTAAATTGATAAAAAATATGGTAATGGCGGAAGTATATTTAAGAAATGACATAAGGGGAAATGTAGAGTATGAGAAATTCGTATTACCTTCAAAAAGGTACAAAAGACCTTATTATGCCTATCTTTTTTTTGTATCAAAAAGAGGAAAAGTGAAAAAGTTTTATAAATATGAGGAGGGGTATATAAAATGAAGTATCTGCTTGGCATAATAGTGCTAATAGCCATCGCCACTAATGCAAAGTGCTGCACTACCGATAGCGTATGCTACAAGAAGGCATATGATTGTATAATCAAGGATTTGAATCTATATCCGAACTCAGTATTCATATCGGACAAACTTGATGAAATGGCCAGTATTTTCTTTATAGAAGACAAGTCGCTAACCAAGGAAGAAAAAAAGACCTTATATGATGCAATGACGAGGATTAATACAAGTGAATTTTCGCCTGTGCTTCACACCATGCAACAACAGACTTGGATATATGCCAGGCCTATCGTTTTCTTTTCCATCATATATAACAACATATTGACAGCAACACTCTATATAAGAGATAATATAAATTATAAGAAATTAGAAGACTTTTCCTCAATTACAATTGGGCACAGGCCATATTACTATGTATATATGATGGTCTTTTCAGAAACAGGAGAACTAATGAAATACTACAGACATAAGGAATATGAATAATGCAGGCTAAACTAGCCAAGTCTACACGGCATGGCAATATGCAGTGTAGACTTTAATCCAGGAAGAAAGTTTGCACACCAATGGATCTTTTTCAAATAGGCATAATGAAGAGATATATGATAGGAACTATGTATGGTAGAAAAGGATAAGTCCCTCAATGAGAAAAATGACAAGAAGTAAGATGGCTACACAACCCTACAAATACATCGGCAAAGAGCTGGACCGCACCCACGGCCTGGACTGGTACGACCACGGAGCCCGCCACTACGCCCCCGTGACGGGAGATTGGTCTGACTCAACTATAGGAGGACTTAGATACAAGCCCGACACGAAGCATGTACACAGATGGATTTTTTCCAAATAAAGATAATTAATATGTGGAGATTATTAGTAATAGTTCTATACAGTATCCCCTCTTTTTGTACTACCCCTTTTGTACAATTAAGAACAGGAGAGTACAATATAGCGGATAGTGCTATAATAGATAGTATTTGCAAATTATATAACTCATATTCCTGTGAATTTATTATTTGTACATTAGGATATACAGAAGGACCTCATGCATATACATCAGTTGTCTTTGTCAAGAATGCTGACGCAACTGATTATTGGTGCATAGCACGCCCTAAAG
>NZ_NPJM01000076.1:0-72412 GCF_002251455.1 Prevotella sp. P4-51 | reverse complement strand
GCCGTGAAAGTATCTCTGATGGCAGAATTAACTGTGCCAATGCTAAAAGTCCTTGATTATTCATGGTACAAAGGTATAAATAATCTATAGAACCAAAGAATTATCCCCATGGTTTATCGGGTGAGCCAACTTCGGAGCACGTTGGTTTATTAGAGGCGAAATGCAACAAGACATATTTTACAGGCCCGAATGGACCTGCGGAAGATATAACGTAGAACATAAAGTGGCCATCATGTATAATCTGATAGAAGGTATGAACTATCTCTTTGAGGACGCTTCAGCCCTTGTTATCGGATGCATACTGGATGTTGAAAGAAACGCTACGTTTTCCATACACACTTTATCGCAGAAGACAGGAATCTCAGAAGCTAGTCTCATAGCTTTTACGGAGCCTTTGAAAAATGCAAATCTGATTACTGATGCAGCTCCCACAAGTGTAGACATACAGAACTATCGAAAGGCAGTTGGCTCTTGGAGGAAAAGTCAGAACTCCACGGCGGAACTTAGTCACACGCAAGAACAAATGCCCGTACAAATCACTACGGCAGAACGTGATTATATGGAACGAGTGGGCGGAGTGACAAGTGTAATGTTCGAGATGACATATAATTGCTCGGAGAAGTGCATCCACTGCTATAATATTGGAGCTACACGAAATGATAATGAGCAAAGTCACCGCGGCGACTCAACGGCATTGGATTTAGATGACTACAAGCGAATCATAGACCAACTTTACGATGAAGGGTTGGTAAAAGTCTGCTTGTCTGGAGGTGATCCTTTTTCAAATCCGTACACATGGGATGTAATAGACTATCTATATAAGAAAAATGTTGCAATAGATATTTTCACTAACGGACTCCGTTTGGTTGGACATGAAGACCGATTGCTCGCCTACCATCCTCGCAAAATTGGAGTTTCTATCTATAGCAGCCAAGATAAGGTACATGACTATATCACACGGATACCAGGATCTTGGAAGAAATCGATGGGCGTGATAGAGAAATTGTGTTGCTACGGAACGCCTATGGATGTGAAGTGTTGCGTGATGCGCCCTAATGTAAAGACATATAGGGGGGTGGCAGACATCGCCAAGAAGAATGGTGCAATGATACAATACGAAGTGGACGTTACAGACTCCATCGATGGCGATGCATGTGCCAGTTCTTATTTGCGTCTTACAAAAGAACAATACAAAATTGTATTGAGGGATATCAATGTGCCGTTGTATGTAGGCAAGGAATTGCAGAATTATGGCGGAATGAAGAGAGCGATGGAGGGATCTCCCTGTGGTGCAGGTGAACACTCATTTTGTATTACTCCGGATGGCAAGTTGATAGCCTGCTGTGCGTTTCATCTTTCCTTTGGCGATTTATGCAGTCAGTCACTACACTCCATCCTAGAAAATAGTGAAAAACTCAATCAATGGAACAATATTAATCTGTCTGATTATGAGGAATGTGGGCGCCACGACTATTGCAACTACTGCAATCTTTGCTCTGGACAAAACCTAGCACAACAGGGTTCGTATCTTAAAGCCTGCACAACAAGTTGTGAACTGGCAAAAATACGCCATGAGATGGCTATGGACATGATGGCAGGTAGAGATCCTCTTGACGGAATGAGCATAGACGAAGCTTTGGATGCGCTACCCGACTATAATGCCCAACGGCTTCACAGAAGAAACTAAGAAATGTGTACACATGAGATAGAAGGTAGGTGGGCAAACAGTTTTCCCCAAGAAATGAACTGCATCACATTATAATTTATTTTCATTATGAAGATGGATTTGAATATCAGCAAGGCTAGCTCTATCATGACTATGTCTTGTTGCCCAAAAGACACTGAGGGTACGTGCGGCATTGCTTGGCGTTCTTGGTAATTTCAAGCATTCCTGATGGGAGTGCATGCTTCCGAAATCGGGGGTATGCACTCCTTTTACCAACAATTTACATTTTACAATATGACAATAATAGAGAAACTTAAACAAGACCCTCATTATGAAGAATTCTTTAATAACGATGAGGGAAGAAATCTCCTTTGTGTAGAAATAGACAATATTCCATGTATTTTTTATAAAGTAGGAGAAAGCATTGAAGGCTTTAGCCGCATTTTGATAGATAAATTCAGTTATCCTGATTTTGCTAAGAAACTTAGTTGTAAAATCGTACAAGTGGAAGATTTTCTTAAAGATGAATTAAGCAAACGCAGCAATTAATTATGGTGTCAGTGCAAGCAATGGCGTGTCCATTTCATTCTATAATGAAGAATGGTGAGCCTCTTTTATATCCCTATATTTTATCTAAATCTGGAGATGTTACTATACATAACATCAGCCCCTGTCATGGCCGGAGTTTTATTGTAGACCAACGTGGCCAGCGTGAGTTTGTTGTAACAAAGGGCAATGGATTAAATTATTCGTCATCAACTTTTCTTAATACACGGGAAATGGGCGATGACACTTGGGGATTGTTACTACGAAAAGACGCAGAAAGGGATTTTCTGTTAGGCAATGAAATAAGCAGTTTGGGTATAAAAACAAACAAGATGGAGGCGGTAATTGAATTGGAGGCTGACATAGAGTTGCCCACAAACAAAATTGTTCACCCAGTACTGTTACAATATACAGTGGAGTGCCCCTATCGCATAGAGGATTGTGCATTCATGCCACAAAGAACACTATGGGAGGAAGTGATGCGCTGGGAACGACTTAATGAACGCGGATATGAAATGGCTTACCTCATCGCTGCAGATGTTCTGATACACAACCTTCGCATTCTGCATGATAATAACATTTTGCATAATGCTATTCATATTGGCAATTATACCTGGGCATTAGAACTGTTAGACTTTGAGTTAGCCTGTTCTCCCAAACATCCCTATGAAAATGAAGATTACCAGAGACATGCCGTTGATTTATTTGAAAGGGAAATCATTCACACATATGTTGTTATTAACTATATTGCTGGCTGTTTGCAAGAAGTTGTTGACTTCAAAGTATTGGATAAACTATTTAACAGATATGGATTTGATTTGAATGCCTATAGTGTAAACATTGAGAGAAAGGGTCCTCACAATCTGCAATGACAAACAGTTATTTGACGAAATCAATCGGATAAGAACAATTAACGGCTTTATCCAAGATCATTGACAAAGGTGCCCTTGAAGGTTTTTTCCGTAATGAAGGCAGAATGAACGACAATGTCAAAGCCTTGGCTATCGACTCACGCAGACTGCGACTCTACTGTCTACGCATATCTGACCAAATTCTCATACTTGGCAACGGCGGCATCAAGAACACACGCACATATCAAGAGGATGAGAAACTAAGCGGTTATGTGATGGACTTGCAGACATTTGACAGGGTGCTTGTCAAAGCACAAAAGTCAGGCAAAGTTACCATTGAGAAAAATATGATAACCGATATTCAAAGTGCTACTTTTGAAATATAACATACAGCTTATGATACAGAATGAATTGTTCAGACAGTGCCTCACCGCTATACCAGCTGAGCAGAAAGCAGAATTTGACCTTTCCTTTGGAATAGCAGAGCGCATCAGCGAAGTTCTAAAAAGCAAGAACCTCACTCAGAAGGATTTTGCCCACTTGCTGCACAAGCGAGATTCTGAAGTATCCAAATGGTTGACGGGCAGACACAACTTCACCATGCAAACCATAGCGAAGATAGAGACTGCACTGGGCTGCAAACTGATTTCCATCGTACGATGAAACCAAATACGCTCGAGGCCGAGCGCTATCTCAACCGATAGGGTTGGCTGAGACGTACACCTTATTATAATATATATAGCTGTTTCCCCCGACTCTGGCTCAGCGGTCAGTGTCGGGGGAATTTGCGTGATGGGAAACAAATAGCGGGGGGCAAATATCAAAAATCACACACATGAGAAGGCGATTATTGTTAATTTTGTAGGCGTAAAGAAATCTAACAATCACCACTCGCGGCCATGTTGCTGCGAGAAACATAACTATCTACGACATGAGAACTATTACTAAAAGTCTGCTCTGTGTGCTCTGCACACTCCTGAGCGTCACAGCCAATGCCGGGGACTATCGCGTTACCGACTTCGGAGCCAAAGCCGACGGCATCACGCTCAACACCAACATCATCCAGCATGCCATCGACCACGTGAGCAGCCACGGAGGCGGCAACCTGGTGTTTACGCCGGGCCGTTACCTTACGGGCACCATCTATCTGAAGTCTGATGTCACGCTGATGCTTGAAAACGGCGCCGAACTGCTGGGCTCTACCAATCCCTGGGACTATGACAAGAGTCCCGTGGTCAACTGGCAGTCGCTCATCTTTGCCTTCGGACAGAAGAACATCGCCATCCGTGGCAAGGGAACCATCAACGGACAGGGCGCACAGACCGCCTACAACCAGGTGGATATCATCAACCGCGGACTCTACGACGATGCGCTGCGCAACGGCCGCCCCTATGAGGGCAACCGCCCGCAGAACATCTATTTCCGTGAGTGCGACAACGTGGTGGTCGAGGGCATCACCCTGCGCGACCCCGCCAGCTGGAACCAGACCTACGACCAGTGCCGCAATCTGCTGGTCGAGGGCATCACCGTAGACAGCAAGTCGTACTGGAACAACGATGGCATCGACGTCGTAGACTGCGACGGCGTGGTGATACGCCACTGCACCATCGACGCTGCCGACGACGTGTTCTGCTTCAAGTCCCACTCTGCCGGCCACATCTGTCAGAACGTGGTGGTCGAAGACTGCGTGGGCCGCTCCAGTGCCAACGGTCTGAAGTTTGGCACCGTATCACGCGGAGGCTTCCGCAACTTCAAAGTCAAGAATCTTACCATCTATAACACGTATCGCTCTGCCATCACCTTCGCTACTGTCGATGGAGGTATCATCGACAATATCGAGGTCGATGGCGTGCGGTCCATCAACACCGGCAACGTAATCTTCCTGCGTACCGGCGAGCGATGGAACAAGGGCAAACGCCCATCCATGAGCAACATTACCATCCGCAATGTCTATGCTGAGATACCCTCTTTCAAGCCCGACGCTGGCTACAGCTATGAAGGACCGGTAGAGGATATGCCGCGCAACATCTCGCCGGCCAGTATAGTGGGCATCCCCACCTGCAAAATCAAGAACGTGACGCTGCAGAACATCGAGATAGTCACCCCCGGCGGCGGCAACCCGCTCTTCGCCTACCGCGGCACCACGGCCAAAGACCTCGACAGCATCCCCGAGATGATTAAGTCTTACCCCGAGTTCTCCCAGTTCAAGGAACTGCCTGCATGGGGCTTCTATCTGCGCCATGCCGAGAATGTCACCTTCGACAACATCGTCTTCCGTGCGCTCAAGCACGACTACCGTCCGGCCATCGTAGCCGACGACGTCAAGGGACTGACCCTGAAAGACATGCAGTACATAGAGCCCGACAGCAAGGGCAAGGTACAGGAAGTGCTATACCACTCTACACGCAACAAGTAACACCTAAACCATAACTATTATGAACAAGATAAAGACTCTGCTCTGCGCCACCCTGCTGGCCCTGACTTCCATCTCGGCCATGGCCAAAGACTATCAGGCTGTAGCCTTCGGCGTGAAGAGCGACGGAGTGACCAACAACACCCGCTCCATACAGCATGCCATAGACTATATCTCTGCTCAGGGCGGCGGACGCCTCGTCTTCTACGTAGGCCGCTACCTCACCGGAAGCATCGAACTCAAATCGGGCGTAACCCTCGTGATACACGAAGGAGCCGTGCTCGTAGCCTCCCCCTCGGTCTACGACCATAAGGGCAGCCCCCGCCGCGCACTCATCCATGCCCAGGGACAGCACGACATAGCCATCACCGGCAAGGGCATCATCGACGGCAACAGCCGCGCGCTCATCGCCGACATTGCCGAGCAGACCGCTCGCGGATACGCCGACGCCAATGCTGAGGTGCCTGCCCTCGTCGCCCTCGACCGCTGCAAAGGCGTGCAGACAAGCGGTGTCACCCTGCAGAACTATGCCTGCCCGCCACTGCAGTTTGACCACTGCCACAATGTCCAGGTCACAGCCGTGACCCTGGGTCTCTCCGACGCCGCCATGCCTCTCTATGAGGCCAAGGAGTGTGGAAAGATGACTGTCAAAGACTGTCTTACACAGCCCCGTTATTAACCTACTACCCAACAGTATAAAACTATGAACAAGATAAGACATTTGATACTGGTGGCGCTGATGACCCTCGCCGCCGCCAATGTCGCCGCCAAAGACTACCAGATGACCCTCTTCGGCATCAAGAGCGACGGAACCACCATGAACACCCGCTCCATCCAGAAGGCAATAGACTATATCGCACAGCAGGGCGGTGGCAGACTCGTATTCACCGTAGGCCGCTACCTCACAGGCAGCATCCACATGCGGTCCAACGTCACCCTGCACCTCAGTGAAGGCGCCATACTCGTGGGGTCGACCAATCCCTACGACTATGACATGGAGCTCAACTCTTGGTACGGACTCATCCTCGCCAACAAGCAAGACAACATAGCCATCACCGGCAAGGGAGTAATCGAGGGACAGGGCCGCGCGCTCGCCAACAACTTCCTGGCTCAGGCGTGCAACGGCATCATCAACGACCCGCTCAAGCTGGGCCGCGTGGCCAACCGCCCAAAGCTCATCTATTTCCGTGAGTGCAACCATGTCACCGTCAAGGACATTACGCTGCAGAACCCAGCCTTTTGGACCCAGACCTACGACCAGTGCACCAACCTCGTCATCGACGGCATCACCGTGCACAGCCGCGCCTATTGGAACAACGACGGTATGGACATCGTAGACTGCAACGGAGCGCTAATCCAGAACTGCTACGTCGACGCCACCGACGACGCCATCTGCCTCAAGTCGCACGATGCCAAGAGCCTCTGCCAGAACATCACCGTGCGCAACAACAAGGCTTGCTCGAGCGCCAGCGGCATCAAGTTTGGCACCGCATCGGTAGGCGGCTTCAAGAACATCCGCATCGTCAACAACACCATCTTCGACACCTTCCGCTCGGCCATCACCATACAAGCGGTGGACGGCGGACACGTGGAGAACATCATCGTAGACAGTCTGCGCTCCATCAACACCGGCAACCCCATCTATCTCGTTGTGGGCCAGCGACGTGGCGATGCCCATGAGCTCATCGAGGTCAACGACGACACCAACAAGCCCGGCCGCAGCCGTATGGACAATGTGCATATCTCCAACGTATATGCCGAGGTGCCCGGCACCAAGCCCGATGCCGGATACGAGTATGAGGGTCCTACCGAGGACAACCCACGCAACATCTCGCCCTCGGCCATCGTAGGACTTGAGAACAACCACATCACCAATGTGAGCATCGAGAATGTGGAGATAGTCTACCCCGGCGGAGGCGACCCCAACTACGCCCGCGTGGGAACCGACGAACTCGACAAGGTGCCCGAGATGCCTCGCGCCTATCCTGAGTTCTCCCAGCACAAGGAGCTGCCCGCCTGGGGCTTCTACGTGCGCCACGCCGACGGAGTGACCTTCCGCAACGTGCGACTTACCGCCCGCAAGGCCGACTACCGCCCAGCCATCGTCCTCGACGACGTAAACCGCGGCTCATTCACCAAAATCAAGGTGGCCGAGCCAAAAGCCGGAAAGAAACAGCAGATATTCGCCCATAACTCCAAGCAAATTAAGAAGTAACTTAAGACCATAGCTACAAGCAGTCAGCCATCCGCCCGGCAACGGGAGAATGGCTGACTTTTGTTTTCGCACCACTGCCCTGCCCCATCGCGGTCGCGGCGGCAAGCCCTGCCACCTTCCGACGCCACTGACAGACCGGCACAAGCAATACTGCCAGACCACCGCACAACCCACAGCAATACGAGAGGACATCGCCACACCCGCAAAAGCTATTGACAGCCACCACATTCACCACCATAGCTGCTTCGTGCCTTATGTTACGTAGGCTCGTATCGTATGTCACGTGGGCCCGTGACTTCCGACACGTACTCACGTGACATACGATACGAGCCGCCAAAGGCCATCAGCACATCGGTGCACCTGACCGAGACCGAGGCTAAGCTGGCTGCGACCGAGGCAGCGGCAAAGAAGAGGGCTGGACTCCATGTGAGAAGTCCAGCCCTGGTTATGGTAAGGCCGTTGCCTGTGGCAGTAAGGCTGGCTCTATGCTTGCAGCCCGGTCGTGGGGTGAGGTTAGGCGTCGCCCTTGTGGCTCACCGCCCACATGCCGGCAAAGGTGAGGAGGCCGTTGAGCATCAGCAGCTCGTAGCCGAAGTGATAACCGCAGAGGGCGGTGGTGGCGGTGTCTATGCCAAAGCAGATGAGGGGCGAGGCGACGGCAATATAGGGCACACAGCGGTCGCGCACCGTGCGGCGGGTGAGCAGCGCAAAGCCAAACATGCCGAGCAGCGGACCATAGGTATATGAACACATGACGTAGATAGCGTCGAGCAGACTGGTGTTGTTGAACACGCGGAAGAGCAGAATGAAGAGGGCGAAGACCACAGCCATACCCACGTGGACACGATGGCGCAGGCGCTCATCGTTGGCCCGCCCGCGTATGTCTACACAGTACGAGGTGGTAAGCGAGGTGAGGGCCGAGTCGGCACTGGAGAACGACGCCGCCACGATGCCGATGGTGAAGAACACGACCACCGCCATGCCCAACTCTCCCGAGGCGGCAAAGGCAGGCAGCAGCTGGTCGCCCGAGGCATCGACGCCCGTGCGCTGGGCGAGCATCATGAGCAGCACGCCCAGGGAGAGAAACAGCGCATTGGCGGGCAGAAACGCCACGCCATAGCTGCACATGTCCTTCTGCGCCTCGCGCAGCGTCTTGCAGGTCAGGTTCTTCTGCATCATATCCTGGTCGAGTCCGGTCATCACCACCACGATGAACACACCGCTGAAGAACTGCTTCCAGAAGTTCTGCCGCGACACCCAGTCGTCGAAGACAAACACGCGGCTGTGGCCGCTGTCCATCACAGCGCCCATCGCCTGGGCGAGGCTCATGTCGAGGGCATCGGTGACATGGATGATGATGAGTATCAGGGCGGCAAACATGCAGAGGGTCTGGAACGTATCGGTCCACACCAGCGTCTTCACTCCGCCACGGCGCGTGTAGAGCCATATCGGCACCACCAGCAGCGGCACGGTAATGTAGAAGGGTATGCCCATGCTGTCGAAGACAAACTCCTGGAGGATGATGCACACCACATAGAAACGGGCGGCGGCGCCGGTCATCTTGGACAGCAGGAAGAACGAAGCCCCGGAGAGGTAGGAACAGCGCCCCAGCCTCAAACTGAGGTAGGTGTAGATGGTGGTGAGGTCGTAGCGGTAGTAGATGGGCAACAGCACAAAAGCCACGACAATGTAGCCCAGGATAAAGCCCATGCAGGTCTGCAGATAGGTCATGTCGCTGGCGCCCACCATGCCGGGTACTGAGACAAAGGTAACGCCGGAGATGGAGGCGCCCACCATGCCAAACGCCACCATGTACCAGGGCGAGCGGCGGTTGGCGCGAAAGAATGTGTCATTGCTCGAGCCGCGCGTGGTGAGCCGGCTGAAGGCCAGCAGCAGCCCGAAATAGATCAAGACCGAAAAGAGTATAATCATAATGTGTCAAGCGTTGAATGAGGTGGGCGTCTGGCTGTCTATCTCGCGCAGCAGAGCCACGGCATCGCCCACGGTGGCTATCTGCGCCACGTGCATGAGCCGTCGGCCCTTGACCTCCTTGAGCTCGCAGCGCCGCGGGTTGGCAGCCATGTAGTTGATGGCTTTGCCAAAGGCAGTGCTCTTGTAGTAGACGCTGTCTGGGTTGCCCACAAACTGAAGCGTCATGCGGCCCTGACGCAGGATAATCTTCTCGAAGCCAAGCCGCTTGCCCAGCCGGCGCAACGCCACGACCTGCATGAGTTCCTCGCCCTCGTGGGGGATGGGGCCGAAGCGGTCGATGAGCCTCTGGCGATAAGCGTCGAGCTCGCGGTCGTCGGTAATGTTGTCGAGCTCGCGGTAGAGCAGCATCCTCTCGCTCGAGCCAGGCACATAGGTGTCGGGGAAGTACATCTCGAGGTCGCTCTCCACGGCACAGTCGTCGACAAACTCGCCGCTGATGTCGCGGCCGGCAGCCATCTCGTC
This sequence comes from Prevotella sp. P4-51, assembly GCF_002251455.1. Taxonomy (NCBI): domain Bacteria; kingdom Pseudomonadati; phylum Bacteroidota; class Bacteroidia; order Bacteroidales; family Prevotellaceae; genus Prevotella; species Prevotella sp. P4-51. Next base: position 62,267 of record NZ_NPJM01000076.1, on the reverse strand, counting down.
GGCATAGATGTCCTGGAACTCGTCGTTCTTGAGTTCGGTGACCGCCTGGGACAGTATCTTCTGATACATTTCATACCCGAGGTCCTCCATGAAACCGCTCTGCTCGGCGCCCAGCAGATTGCCGGCGCCGCGGATATCCAGGTCTTGCATGGCGAGGTTGAAACCACTGCCCAGTTCAGAGAAATTCTCAAGCGCTTCAAGCCGGCGGCGCGCGTCGGGCTTGAGCAGCGATTTGGGGGGAGCCAGCAGATAGCAGAAGGCCTTGCGGTTGCTTCGGCCTACCCTTCCGCGCATCTGGTGCAGGTCTGAGAGACCGAAGCGGTGGGCATCGTTGATGATGATGGTATTGGCATTGGATATATCGATGCCGTTCTCGACGATGGTGGTAGAGAGCAGCACGTCGTAGTCGTAGTTGATAAATCCCATGATGACCTGCTCGAGCTCGTCGGGCGGCATCTGGCCGTGGCCGATAGCCACACGGCAGTCGGGCACATACTTGTGGATGAGGTTGGCTATCTCGGGCAGATTGGAGATGCGGTCGTTGACGAAGAACACCTGTCCGTTGCGGCTCATCTCAAAGTTGATGGCTTCGGCGATGACCTCGTGGCCATAGGTGTCGACCTCGGTATGCACGGGATAACGGTTGGGCGGCGGTGTGCGCATCACACTCATGTCGCGAGCACCCATGAGCGAGAACTGCAGGGTGCGGGGAATGGGGGTGGCCGACATGGTGAGCGTATCGACATTGGTCTTCATGGTGCGCAGCTTCTCCTTGGTCGAGACGCCAAACTTCTGCTCCTCGTCGATGATGAGCAGCCCCAGGTCTTTCCACTTGACGGTCTTGCTGATGAGCTTGTGGGTGCCCACGAGGATGTCTATCTTGCCGTCGGCCAGGTCTTTCAGCACCTGGGTGGTCTGGCGCGCCGTGCGGGCACGGCTGAGATAGTCTACGCGCACGGGGAAGTTCTTCAGACGGTTGCGGAAGGTCTGGTAGTGCTGGAAGGCGAGCACGGTGGTAGGTACCATCACCGCCACTTGCTTAGAGTCGCACGCGGCCTTAAAGGCAGCGCGCACGGCGACCTCGGTCTTGCCGAAGCCCACATCTCCGCAGACGAGGCGGTCCATGGGGCGGGCACGCTCCATATCGGCCTTCACCTCCTGGGTGGCTCGCAGCTGGTCGGGGGTATCTTCGTAGAGGAAGCTGGCCTCGAGCTCGTGCTGCATGAAGGAGTCGGCGCTGAAGGGGAAGCCCTTCTCGTGACGGCGACGGGCATAGAGCTTGATGAGGTCACGGGCAATATCCTTGATGCGCTTCTTGGTGCGCTCCTTGAGACGGTCCCAGGCGCCGGTGCCCAACGTGGAGAGGCGGGGTGGCTCTCCGGTGTCCTGGCGGCGGTACTTGCTGATTTTGTAGAGCGAGTGGATGGAGACATCGACCTTGTCGTTGTGCTGGTAGATGATGCGTATCACCTCCTGATAACTGTCGCCCACGGGCACGCGCACCAGGCCGCCAAACTTGCCGATGCCGAGGTCGACATGGACAATGAAGTCGCCGGGCTCAAGCTCGTAGAGTTCCTTCATGGTAAGCGCCATCTTGCCGGAACGGGCGCGGTCGCTGCGGAGGCTGTACTTGTGGAAACGGTCGAATATCTGGTGGTCGGTGAAGCAGCAGATGCGCAGCGCATTGTCGGCAAAACCGCTATGGAGGGCCTTGTCGACGCCCTCGAAGTCGATGCCGGTGCGCTGGGCGTCAAGGTGGGAGCGCTCGCGGTCGCTGCCCATCTCGGCGAAGATTTCGCGCAGACGCTGTTGCTGCTTGGTGCTGTCGGCAAGGATAAAGAGGCGGTAGCCCTGGAGCAGATAGTCTTCGAGCGACTGGCGCAGGAGGTCGAAATTCTTATGGAAGAGGGGTTGCGGGGTGATGTTCATGGTGATGGTAGCCTTGGCGCCAGACTGGGCGTCGGCATGGGCGCCCACATTCATGCCAAACCACACGTGGCGGAGGCGTGCCTGAAGGGTGTCGTACTGCGACGGCGGACAGAGAGCCCACTCGCGCCGCATCTCGCGCTCTATCTGCTGGCGCTCCATCTCGGTGGCGCCCTCAAGCCGCTCGGTGAGAGCCTGGGAGGAGAAACCCTCGCTATAGACGCGCGCCACCACGCTGCCCACGTAGTCGAAGTCGGAGGCAACGAGTAGCGTATCGTCGGGCACGAACTGCAGGAAGGACACGCGCTCGGTGGCGGTCTGGGCAAGCTCGGGCAGGATGTCTATCTCGGACTTGCGGTCCTTGGACAACTGGTCCTCGACCTCAAAGGTACGGATGGTATCAATCTCGTCGCCGAAGAAGTCGACGCGGTAGGGATATTCGCTCGAGTAGGAATAGATGTCGATGATGCTGCCGCGCTGGGCGTACTGACCTGGCTCATAGACATAGTCGACCATCTCGAACCCCAGGTCGCGCAGGCGATGGGCGACATCGGTGATGTCGATGGTCTGACCCGTGGTGAGATGGATGCGGTGGTCGTCGATGTTCTGCTGCGACGCCACCATCTCGGCCAGAGCCTCTGGGTGGGTGACCACATAGAGCACGTCGCCACTGCTGCGCGAGCTGAGACGGCCGAGCACCTCGGTGCGCAGTATCTCGTTGGCGGCATCGCGCTGGCCGTGGCGCACGGAGCGCCGGTAGCTCGAGGGGAAAAAGAGCACGCGCTCCTGGCCCATAATCTGAGTAAGGTCGTGGTAGAAATAGCCCGCCTCGTCGGCATCGGGGAGGATAAAGACCACGGGGACGGCCACTCTGTCGGCCACCGAGGCAAAGAGCAAAGGCGTGGCCGACGCCTGTGCACCTTGTATATAGATATGGCGCGTGGCAGGTTCGGCCAAAACCTTAACGAGCGCACCCGCTTGCGGGCACGCTCCGTAGAGTCTGCTTAAATCTTCTATCGTCATAGGCGTGAAATCGCTTCACTCAAAGAGAGGGATGGCTCAGGCTTTGGGTAAGGCGGGATAATGGCGGAACCAGCCGTCCCAACGGAGACGCATCACACCAAAGAAAGCCTCACCGAAGATGCCGCCGCTCATCTTGCTGACTCCCTCGCGACGGTTGACAAAGATGACGGGCACCTCTTTGATTTTGAACCCTATCTTGTAAGCGGTAAACTTCATCTCAATCTGGAAGCCGTAGCCCTTGAAGCGTATCTCGTCGAGGGGGATGGTGGCAAGCACACGGCGGCGGTAGCACTTGAAGCCGGCGGTGGTGTCGTGGACCTTGAAGCCGGTGACCATGCGCACGTACTTGGACGCGAAATAGCTCATCAGCACGCGCCCGATGGGCCAGTTGACGACATTGACACCGCTCACATAGCGCGAACCGATAGCTACATCGTAGCCCTCGTCATGACAGGCAGAGTAGAGGCGTGGCAGGTCGGCAGGGTCGTGACTGAAGTCGGCATCCATCTCGAAGATGTAGTCGTAATTGTGCTCAAGCGACCACTTGAAACCGGTGATATAGGCGGTGCCGAGTCCGAGTTTGCCGCTGCGCTCGATGAGAAACAGGCGGTCGCCAAACTCGTCGGCCATAAGGCGCTTGACTATCTGGGCAGTACCATCGGGGCTGCCGTCGTCGATGACCAAGATGTGAAAACACTTGTCCAAGGAGAAAACCGCACGAACGATTTTCTCCATATTTTCCTTCTCGTTGTATGTAGGAATAATTACAATACTATCGCTGGTATTCATACCTCTCCATTTTTCTTACAAAGATAGTGCAAGTCGAAGACAATGCAAAGAAAAACACGAAGTTTTTTTCGTTTTGCATGGTTAAGACGCCGCCTATCTTATCCAAAGTAGTGCAAGTCGAAGACAATGCAAAGAAAAACACGAAGTTTTTTTCGTTTTGCATGGTTAAGTTCAGCACAACGGTATCGGCGGAAGGACAAAACAAGCCAATGGATATGGGAAAGCACATCACTTTTGCGCCCATAGCCTCTGTCGCGGCGGTAGACGAGGCTGATGGGGACATCAGTACAACCATTGCCACTCTCCCGCTCACGGAAACATACCTGGCGGAGATGACATCTGCGGTGATTTCAAGGTTTGAAACGGAGAATGCAAACTTGGAAATGAATATGGCAAACCATGATTTCTGCATTTCAAGTCGCGGACCCGACTCAGAGTGGCTCGCAGCGGGGTTGCAGACGGCGAGCGGGTGGACGGGCTTCGTGGAGAAACTGACGGTGCGGGCGGAGAAACTGACGGCGCGGGCGGAGAGGCAGAAAAAAGAACAGGGAATAAGCGGTAAGATACCGATTTATCCCCTGTAGATATTATTAAGTTAGATTTAGTATATCTTGCTCTCTTGCTGCGTTATGCCAGAGCTATCCATTCGTAGATGAATGAGCATACACCGAAGAGCAGCACACCTGTGGTACAAACGGCGAGGGCGAGCTTGGTGCTCGTGGCGCTCTGGAATGTAGGCAGAGGATGCTCGTTGGGCTTGATGTACATAGCCTTGACGATGAGCAGATAGTAGTAGAGAGATATCACGGTGTTGACCAGCGCGATGAATACCACGATGTAGGCCAGCGCTCCGGTGGTGGTGGCCAAGTCGGCGCCCTTGACAGCTGCCATGAAGACGAAGAACTTGGAGAACATTCCAGCGAAGGGAGGAATACCACCCAGGGAGAACAGGGCGAGGGTCATGAGGAAGGCCAGACGCGGATTGGTCTGATACAGCCCGTTGTAGCTTTCCATATCTACCACGCCGTTGTTGTGCTCCTCGATAGACGAGATGATGGTGAACACTGCCATATTGGCTACCACGTAGATGAGCACGTAGAAGCTGAGGGCGTAGACCGATGTGGCCTGGTTGCCCACGATGGCGAGCACGATGTAACCTGCCTGAGAGATAGAGCTGAACGCCATGAAGCGCTTCAGGTCGCTCTGATGGATGGCGAAAAGGTTGGCCACGGTGATAGACAGCACGATGACGATGAAGAGCATGTACTGCCAGTACTCGACCATGGGACCGAAGACCTTCATCAGCACGGTGCAGAGCGTGAAGGCTGCGGCTCCCTTAGAGATAACCGACAGATAGCCGGTAACGGTGGTGGGAGCGCCCTGGTAAGAGTCGGCTGTCCAGAAGTGGAAGGGCACGAGAGAAATCTTGAAGCCCAGACCGCTGACGAAGAACACCAGACCCACGATGACCATAGGAGTGGCAGAGAGTCGCATCACTACGTCGTCGAAGTAGAGTGTGCCTACTGCGCCATAGAGCAGGCTGATACCATAGAGCATCACGCCGCTCGAGAAGGTGGCGGTGAGGATGAACTTGGAACCTGCCTCGGCTGAGTTGTGGCGGTACTTGTCGAACGCCACCAAGCAGGCCATGGGCACCGAAGCCAGCTCAAGACCCAGGAAGAACAGCAGGAAGTGGTTGGCACTTACCATCATGTTCATACCCAAGAGGGTGGCGAGGGTGAGCATGTAGAACTCGCCCTCCTTGAAGAAGGTATCGGGGCGGCGCATCCACTCGCGGCTCTGGATGAGCACGATGAGTGTGCCGAAGGCGAGGATGCTCTTGATGATACCGATAGAGGGTGTGGTATAGTACATGCCGCCAAAGGTAACGGCAGACTCTACGGGAGCGAGATTGAGCAGGGTGTGGGCAAGCATGAGCACACACACCAGCGGACCGAACCATGCACGGGGAGCCTTGAAGTCGGCGCCAGCCTGTACATCGGCTACACGGGGGGCAGTAAAGAAGTCTGCAATGAAGACGATTACCAGAACAGCCATAAGGCTTACTTCGGGCATCATATGTAAAAACTGACTATAATCAATATTCATTTCTTTTAGATACTTAATCGTTAGACATTACAGTTTACTGGGCTATCGCAACAAAGTTGCCGATATGCTGGATGATAGGGCCTACTGCATCGTAGATAACCTCCTGCGCCCAGAAAGGCGCAGTACCGAGACCGGCTACGCAGAAGATAAGTCCGCCCACGGCCAAGCGCTCGTCCCAAGTAGCATCGGTGAGCTTGAGGAACTCGGGGTTGGGTATCTTCTGGAATAGAATCTTGCCCACAACGCGCAGGATGTACACGGCTGTCACTACGATAGAGGTACAAGCCACGATGGTACATACACGGTGGAAGGTATCGGCGTTCTGGAACGAACCTACGAAGATGGTCATCTCGGCCACGAAGCCAGAGAAACCAGGGAGACCCAGGTTGGCCAAACCTGCCACTACATAGGAAACGGCGAGGAAAGGCACTACCTTCATCAGTCCGCCGAGATAGCGCACGTCGCGAGTGCCGGCACGGTGGTAAATCATACCGATGACAGCAAAGAAGAGGGCTGTCATCAGACCGTGGGACAACATCTGGATAACGGCACCGGTGATGGCGGTCTGGGTAACCATGCAGAGGGCGAAGAGCACCATACCGCAGTGGGATACCGAGCTATAGGCATTGATGTACTTGAGGTCGGTCTGCACACAGGCTGAGAGTGCTCCATATACCACAGAGATGGTGGTGAGGATGAGGAACACAGGGGCCCAGGTGTCAAGAGCGGAAGGCATGAGATACATCGCAATGCGGAAGCAGCCGTAGCCACCGAGCTTCATCAGCACACCGGCATGGAGCATAGACACGGCGGTAGGGGCGCTGGCATGACCGTCGGGCGACCATGTGTGGAATGGGAAGAGGGCTCCCAGCACGCCGAAACCGATGAAGAGCAAGGGGAAGAAGATGTTCTGCACATTCTCGGGGATATTGGCCATAGCCGCAATCTCATTGATGTTCATCGTGGTGGCTCCACTGAAGAAGTAGATGGCCAGGATGCCGATGATGAGCAGCGCCGAACCACCCATAAGCATCAGGGTGAGCTTCATGGCGGCATACTCCTTGGCGCCTGTACCCCATACTCCGATAAGCAGATACATAGGGATAAGGGCTACCTCGTAGAACATGAACATGGTGAACATATCTACAGAGATGAAGAAGCCGAACACACCGGTGCTGAGCAGGGTGAACCAGAGGAAGTATTCCTTGTGGTTGGACATGGCCTGCCAAGAGGCAAAGGTTCCAGTGAAGACAATGATGGCCGACAGCAGGAGCATCACGACCGAGATGCCATCGACGCCTACGCTGTAGGCGATATGGAGCGAGGGGAACCATGCCACGCTGTAGGTGAACAGCATGGGGTCGGTGTTACCGGCATGGCGCATCTGTATAAAAGTAACGGTAAGCCAGATGGCAAGGACCAACAGGGCGCTGGCACCTGCTACCATTACGCCACGTACCTGAGCCAGGTTCTTGGAAAACCAGAGCCCGAGGAGCATCAGGACGGGGATAACTACGAATAATGTTAATATACTCATAATGATAATGCTCTAAAGACAAAGAAGGATTAATGATATAGCTACACTTCCCGTGATAAACCATACGGCATACTGGCGCACGTCACCACTCTGCCATGGACGGATAGACTCACCGGCTTCCTGTGTACCCCATGCCATGAAGTTCATGGTGCCGTCGATGACGCGGCGGTCAAACCATGCGATGGGCTTGGAGAAGAGTCCGAAGACTATCTTGTGGGTGAAGAACTGCCATGCGTCGTCGATGTAGAAACGGTTGAGGGCAGCCTTGTGCAGCACAGGCATACGCTTGGCCAGAGTGTCGGCCAGCGGAGTCTTCTTGGGAGCGTACATATAGGTGGCAAGGGCAATGCCGATGACAGCCACCACAATGCTGGTAGTAGCCACCTGAGCATTGATGTGGATATCGTAGCTCTGGCCGGTAGCCGAAACAAAGTGGCCGAAAGGTATAAGACCGGCTACACACGAGATGATGGCAAGGAACACCAGCGGACCCCACATTACGAAGGGCACCTCTTGTGGCTTGCGACGGTGTTCGGGGTCAAGTTCGTAGTAGCTCTGGCCCCAGAATATCACGTAGTAGAGACGGAACATGTAGAAAGCGGTCATACCGGCAACCAGTGTCATGAAGTAGCCCATGAAGGGAGAGAACTGGAAGCAGGCGGTGATGATTTCGTCTTTAGAGAAGAAACCTGCAAAGGGAGGGATACCGGCGATGGCGAGACATCCGATGAGGAAGCAGACATTGGTAATGGGCATATACTTGTGCAGACCTCCCATATACTCCTTGAAGTTGCTGCCGATAATCACGATGATGGCACCGGAGCAGAGGAAGAGCAGGGCCTTGAACATGGCGTGGGTAAAGAGGTGGAACATACCGGCCATATAACCCAGACCACCCTCGTGGTTGTCGATGGCAGTACATACGCCAAGGGCTACCAGCATATAGGCTATCTGAGAGATGGTCGAGAAGGCCAGACCACGCTTGATATCGCGCTGACAGCAGGCTACGGCTGCGGCATAGAATGCGGTGAAGGCAGCGATGTAGGCCACATAGTGCAGGGCGTTGGGGGCGTAGTTCACCCAGATGGGGAACAGGCTGGCCACCTGATATACACCAGCCACAACCATGGTGGCGGCGTGGATGAGCGCTGACACGGGTGTGGGGCCTTCCATAGCGTCGGGCAACCAGATGTGCAGCGGGAACATGGCACTCTTACCGGCACCACCGATAAACATCAGGAACAGGGCGGTAGGCAGGACGGCTGCTGCACCATGCAACTTCAGCACCAGGTCATGGTCGTTAGCCAGGTCGTAGTTGAACGTGCCTACATAGAAGCTGTAGATGAGAATACCGATGAGGAAGAAGAGGTCGGCGAAGCGAGTTACGATAAACGCCTTCTTGCTGGCGTGGACAGCGGCATGCTTGGGGTAATAGAAACCGATAAGCAGATAAGAGCACACGCCCACCAGCTCCCAGAAGAGATACATCTGGAAGAGGTTGGTGGCAACCACCAGACCCAGCATGGACATCGTAAACAGGCTCAGGTAAGCGTAGAAACGCTGGAAGCCCTTCTCATAGCCTTCAACCTCATAGTTCTCGTCGCGCTCGGCCATATAACCAAACGAATAGATATGAACCATAAAGCTGACAGTAGTGATGACGATGAGCATCATCACGCTGATAGGCGTAAGGCGGAAACCGATGTTGAAGGTAAGCAGCTCGCTAAACTTCAACCAGCTATAATTGAACACGGTAACGGTGTCGTAGGCGCCAGTGAGGGCATTTCTTCCGTCAACGAAGAAATACTTGTAGGCGGTATATACCGACATGGCGAATACGCAGCCCAGCACGATGGTGCCGATGACACCCGCTACCTGCTTCTTCATCTTCATGCCCGCAAGTCCTAACACGAGGAAACTCAGCAACGGCAGAAGAAGTATCAAAAATGCATAACTGTACATAGTGTCTTAGAATTTCATGTTTTCAATACTGTTCACCTGGTCACTGTGATAGTTACGGTAAACATTAATAATAATAGCCAGCGCAACAGCAGTCTCGGCAGCACTCACACCGATAGAGAAGAGTGTGAAGAAGAAGCCTTCCATCTCACCGGGGAAAAGGATGCGGTTCATCACGGCAAAGTTCAAGTCGACAGAGTTGAGTATCAGCTCGACCGAGATGAGCATGGCCACGAGGTTGCGGCGTGTGACAAATCCGAATACACCTATAAAGAACAGCAATGCACTAAGTGTAAGGAAAAACTCTACGGGAATATTCATTTCTGGTCCTCCTTTCTTGCAATCATGATGCCTCCGATGATACAAGCCAGCAAGAATACTGATATCAACTCGAAGGGTAATACATACTGATATTTCTCTGAACCCACAAGGGCTGTACCTATCTCCTGCATGGTTACCTCCTTGTCGGCCAAGCTGGCTGCCATGTCGATAAACTTATGCTTGAGGATTACGCCCACTACTGTGGCGAGGCCCAGCAGTGAGATGAGCAGTCCGCCCATCAGGCGTGAGCCCTTGAAGTGTTCGGTCTTGCCCTGGAGGGCGCGCTTGTTGACCAGCTGGATGGCAAAGACGTACATCACGGTGATACCTCCGGCGTAGACAGCTATCTGGGCAGCACCCAGGTAGGTATAGTCGAGCAGGAAGTAAAGACCGGCGATGCCGAAGAGCACAAACAGCAGGAAGGTGGCTGCACGCATGATGCTGCGGGTCAGCACACACATTAAGGCTGAGCCAAGAATGACTACGGCCAGAATACAAAACATTACAATATTTGCCATAATCGGTTTACTTGGTTTTGGTGTTAAACTTACCTATTTCCAGGGGAGCGCCGCCATCAATGAGGTTGGGCAGCGAACCACCTTTGTATACTTCCTTGTCCAGATGATAGACGAGCTTGTCACGGTCGAAGACAGCGTTTTCGAAATCGTTGACAAACTTGATGGCTCCGAAGTTACATGCATTGACGCAGAGCTCGCAGAACATGCAGTCGCCCAGGTCGTACTGGTAATCTACCAGCTGGCGCTTCTTCTTGCCTGTCTCGGGGTCCTCCACCATCTCGGTAACAATCTTGATGGTGTCATTGGGGCATGACTTCTCACAGAGTGTACATCCCACACACTTGTAGCTCTCGTCCTCGTTGCGCTCGAAAACCAGGCGTCCGCGGAATCGGGGCGAAATGTGGAGTGTAGTCTTGCGGTTCTCGGGATACTGCTCGGTGCTCTTGGGTGTGAAGTACTCCTTCATGGTAGTCTTCATACCTACGGCAAGCGTCTTCACGCCATCGGCAATACCTTTGAAATATGAATTGTTAGACATACTTTGTTATTAATCTATTGTTGAATTACGGTTTGATATTTCGCAGATTATCCGTGGAAGCCCAGCGCTACGCATACGGTCATCAGCACGAGGATAATCAGAGACAGAGGCATGAGATACTTCCACTCGAGGGTAAGTATCTGGTCGATACGCAGACGGGGGAAAGTCCAGCGTACCCACATCAGAATCCATACCACGGCGAAGGTCTTGCCGAAGAACCAGATAAATCCGGGGATGAGGTTCATCAGATTGTCGAAGCCCTCGATACCGATATTGAGAGGCGCCCAGCCACCGAGGAATACGGTAGAGGCGATGCCCGAGATAACGAAGAGGTTGAGGTACTCTGCCAGATAGTAGAAGCCGAAGCCCATACCCGAATACTCGGTGTGGTAACCGGCTGTCAGCTCGCTCTCAGCCTCGGCCAGGTCGAACGGGCCACGATTGGCCTCGGCGTTACCGGCTACGAGGAATACGAGGAAAGCCAGGATGGCAGGCACGTGGCCCTTGATGATGAGCCAGCTCCAAGGACCAACCTGAGCCTCAACGATGCCGCTCACCTGCATGGTGCCTGTGAGGACTACGGCAGAGATCAGGCAGAGGCCGAGCGACATCTCATAGGAAATCATCTGCACGGCGCCACGCATGGCCGACACTACCGAATACTTGTTGTTGGAACCCCATCCGGCGAGGAACACGCCGAGTACGCCTATCGAGCTGATGGCGGTGATGAGGAACAGGCCCACGTTGAAGTCGAGGATATGCGCACCCATGTTCCATGGCAGGAATGAGAAGGTGCCCACCGAGGCGATAATCACAAGGAAAGGGGCGATGTAGTAGAGCATCTTGTCGGCTCTGTCGACAACGAAGATTTCCTTGATAAGCATCTTGAGCACGTCGGCGAAGACCTGGAAGATACCCCAAGGACCTACTCGCATCGGGCCCAGACGGCACTGGAAGTAGGCACACACCTTGCGCTCCATGAAGATGAGGGCGATGGCTATCAGCGCATAGGCGGTAAGGATGCCTACACCCACGAGCACGCACTCTATCAGTATCGACCAGAAGTCGCCCAGCCCGAGGGTCTGGCGCAGAAGACTGTCGATGGCGGTTGTTACTATACTAAAATCAAACATCATTATGTTCTCTTTTTACTTATACATTATTATATTATTATCTGTCGAGGTCGGGGATTACGAAGTCGATGGCAGCACCGGTGGTGATGAGGTCGGCTATCTTCTGACCACGGAGCATAGGGTCGAGGGCGCTGGTAAGCGACAGACCCATCGGGCGCATCTTCATACGGTAAGGCATCTTGTCGCCACGAGAGTCGAGATAGACGCCAAACTCGCCGCTGGCTCCTTCTACAGAGAAATACCACTGTCCCTCGGGCACCTTGATGATGGGCTTCTGCTTGATGTAGTATTCGCCCTCGGGGATATGGTCTATGAGCTGCTCGATGATGTCGAGGCTCTGATAGAGCTCCTTGATGTGACAGTAGTAGCGGTCCATAGAGTCGCCGCCGGTCATGGTTATCTCCTTCCACTCCACCTTGTCGTAGAGGGCATAGGGATGACGCTTGCGGGTATCGTTGGCCCAGCCTGCGGCACGTCCGGCAGGACCGGTCACGGCATAGTTGATACAGTCGTCCTTGCCCATGGGGCCAACACCTTCGAGACGGTTGTGGGTAATCACGTTGTCGCCGAAGACGTCGAGATATTCCTGTATCATCGGGCGCAGATAGGCGCAGAGCTTCTTGACATTGTCCACGAAGTTGGGGTCAATGTCGGCCTGCAGTCCGCCGATGCGATAATAGTTCTGTATGAGTCGGCCGCCGGTAGTTTCCTCCATCACGTTGAGCACGTGCTCACGGTCGCGCATACAGTAGAGGAAAGCGGTGAGGGCACCGAGGTCCTGTGCGGTACAGCCCAGGTAGAGCAAGTGGGAGTCGATACGCTGCAGCTCGTCCATGATGGTACGGATATACTGTATGCGCTCGCTGAGCTCTATGCCCATAGCCTCTTCGATGACGCCCACGAGAGCGTGGCGGTGCATCATGGCCGAGAGGTAGTTGAGACGGTCGGTCAGGGCGAGGGTCTGTGGGTAGGTCATATTCTCCCACATCTTCTCGATACCGCGGTGGATATATCCCAGGTGGGGATAGATGCGCTTCACGGTTTCGCCGTCCACTACGGTCTGCAGGCGCAGCACGCCATGGGTGGATGGGTGGTTGGGGCCTACATTGATTACATATTCATCTTCGTCGAAGAGTCTCTTCTCGGTGGCTACCAGATGACCGTTCTTGTCGAGCGAGTATTCTACGGTGTAGTCGCTCTCGGGCTCGTCGGTACAGGGGAACTGGTTGGCCTCGGGGCTCATGTCGAAGTCCTTGCGCAGGGGATGACCCTTGAAGTCGGTGCGCAGGAAGAGGCGACGCATGTCGGGGTGGCCGAGGAACTTGATGCCCACGAAGTCGTAGACCTCACGCTCGAGCAGGTCGGCCACCTTCCACAGATTGATTACCGTGGGGATAACGTCGCTGCCATCCACCTTCTTGGCGATGGTTCTCACCGAGCAGCGCTCGGCAGTGTCTGTATTTTCGAGAATGTAGATACATCCGAGTCCTTCCTCACCGAAGTCTTCACCGATGATGGTAACAAGGTAGTCGAAGTGTTTCTCGTTCTTCAATTTCGCCATCTCCTCGGCAAAATTGTCAAAACTCAGTTCTATGTTATTCAGCTTCATATTCTTATACCTTATTATATATTAGTCATCAAGTCCCTTCTGTGGGTCGAAGCCTTCGGGCACTTGGGTCACGATGATAGGCTTCTTGTTGCCCAACTTGTTGGCATCAGAGAGGTTCTCGTTGCTCAGACCGCGCAGACCACCCTGACTCATGGAGAGATTCTTCTCATCAGCAGTCATCTTGTGGTTGGCGCCGCCAAAGAATTTCTCGACCTTCACCTTGCGCTGCAGCTGCATCATGCCATAGAGGATAGCCTCGGGGCGTGGAGGGCAGCCGGGGATGAACACATCCACAGGCACCAGCTCGCTGATACCGCGCACCACGTTGTAGCTCTTCTTGAAGGGGCCGCCGCTAATGGCGCATCCGCCTACAGCCACTACATACTTGGGCTCGGCCATCTCGTCATACAGACGCTTGAACACTGGTGCCATCTTGTTGGTGATTGTACCGGCACACATGATAAGGTCGGCCTGACGTGGAGAGTTACGGGTCACCTCGAAGCCGAAGCGAGAGAAGTCGTAACGGGCACAGCCTACGGCCATAAACTCAATACCACAGCACGATGTTCCGAAGGTAAGCGACCACAGCGAGTTACTGCGACCCCAGTTGATGGCGGCGTCGAGTGAGCTCACCACCACATTGGCACCGCCCTCATTGAGCTCGGCGGCAATCTTCTCCAGCGTGTCGTTGTCCTTAAACTCGTCGTAAGGAATGCTCTTGATAGAGGCTCTGTTCTTTACTTCCATTCCAATGCTCCTTTCCGCCAGGCGTAAGCCAGGCCAAATACCAATACCAACAGGAAGAAACTGATGCTCACGAGGGCCAGACTTCCATACTGCTTAACGACTACAGCCCAGGGATAGAGCAACATAGTCTCGATGTCGAACATCAGGAAAAGGATGGCGAAGAGGTAGTAACCGATGTGCGAGGGCAACCATGAGCTGCCGCGCGTGGGGATACCACACTCAAAGGGCTCACCTTTTACCGGATTGTACGAACGGGGACCGATGAGCTTGGCAATGACATAAGCAGCCACCACCAAGGTTACAGCCGTTAGCATAACGGTAATCAACAAAGTGAAATTCATAAAAATTATAACGTTATTAATAAATATTTTATGCGCAGAAGGCGTTTTGTCACCTTCAAGTTGCAAAGTTACTACTTTTTTTGGTAACATTAGTCATTATCAACAGAAAAAACACCTATTTATATATACGCACGCCCGCAGGCGCGAGCAAAGTGGCATTTTTGGTGACAACCTGACTCACAAGCGACACCATCTACCCGTGCACCGACGGCCGGCGGCAACTTGGAGAGACTACCTCCTCGGGCATCGCCACCGTCACCGCGCACCGCTCCCCGTCGCCACGGTTGCCCGACATAATCTTTGCAAGTTCATCGGTCACCGCAGCCAGCCTCTTGGGCGGCTCGTAACATAAGGTACGTGAGCTCGTGACGCAAGATACGTGAGCTCGTGACTTATGTCACGTGGGCTCGTGTCTTATGTTACGAGCCGACAACCGTCATCAGGACATCGCCAAACCTGCTGACAACAAGCGTATTGGGTACCTCTCTGCTATCTCCGTCGACTACGAGCCAGACAGAACCCTTCCGGCCGCCTCCATGGCTGCCCAGGCGGAGGCTGTAGTGAGAGGCTGGCGAGGCGACCTCATGGGCGACGATCTGCACCTGGCTCCGCCCCTCGCCCCTGCCCCACTCCATGCTTGCGACGGTTTACGGCGCCGCCGGCAAGACAGGCTCAGGGACAAAAAAAAGACTTCCATCACTGCCCAGAGGCAGGAATGAAAGTCTTGATGTTGTGTTTGTATCAATACAAATGACGTTTCACTTTCTCAAGGTAACGCTGTGTACTCGCCACGGTGTAATTCTGACCGCCGTTCCAAGCTCGGATGGCCTGTTCTACATTGTTCTGCGGGTTGTAAAACGACTGGATGAGCAGGAACATAGCTCGCGACTTGCTGATGCTGAATCTGTCGGCCAGGGTGTAGCGCTTGTTCGAGCCTCTCATGCGCAGTATGCGGTTGCAGTCTTTTACCAGTACGGGGGTTATCTGCATAGCTCCACAGGAGTTGCCCTTCACCGCCCTTGCGTTTCCTTCGCTTTCTACCTGGATTATCGCATCCATCACGGGATTCCAATCCATGGTCTTTTTAGTTTCCAGTGACCCACTTGCTATCGCCAGCAGTGGAAATGTCACACCAATAGTCAATAATACAAATAATCTTCTTGTTAATAAACTCATAAATTATTGTTTTTGACATCTGAGCCACATCCTGAAAAAAGCTCGCGACAACGGTATTGATAAGAAGAAAAACCACCGTGTCTGGATGCCAGTGAATACTGGGAGTAACCGTGTCTGAAAACCTTAAACCGACAAGCGTTACTCCGATTATCGCGTGCAAAGGTACGAAGAAAATCTGAACCGTGCAAGAAAAACGGCGAATAATTGTAAAGGATATGGTCGTCGAGGTAATCGAGAAGCCTCTGTATCACAATATTTTACGTTTCTAAATTGTTGTAAATTCTTACTTTTGCCATCGCCGTAACGAGGGTCATCGCCGCGGCTGCGACAGGCGTTGCGAGGGGCTTGGCGGAGCTCGTCGCGACGCCTCCGAAAACGAAAAAAGGCATCCCGGAGAGGGATGCCTTGTGGGGCTGGGGTGCGACGGTTTTACTCTTTGCCCACGAGCGGAGCGGCCTGGGTGTAGACACGTGCGCCGAGCTCCTTGTCGAGCATGTAGAGACCATATCCGTTGTCCTTAATCATGCGGATATTGTCGATGATGGTGCTGGCGTTCTCTTCTTCCTCCACCTGCTCGTCGATAAACCACTTGAGCATGCTCTGGGTGGCGAAGTCGAGCTCCTGGGTGGCCAGTGCGTAGAGGTTGTTGATGAGCGAGGTGACCTTCTGCTCATGGGCCAGTGTACTCTCAAATACGTCGAGCATCGACTCCCATGTGGTGGGCACAGCCTCGATTGGCTTGAGGGTTACCACTCCGTCGCGTGAAACGACATAATTGAAGAATATCTTGGCGTGGTCCTGCTCTTCACGGAACTGGACCTCAAACCACTTGGCCATACCGGGCTGGCCCTGGGCGTGGCAATAAGCTGCCATAGACAGATAGAGATAAGCCGACCAGAGTTCGGCATTGATTTGGGCGTTGATAGCCTCTTCTACTTTCTTGTTCAACATGTTATTCAGTTTTATGTTTACCTGCTGCAAATTTACGAAAAAATGTAAACACTGCATAGTTTTTTAACTTATTTATATTTAGCGACTCCACATCTGCGGGCGCCATCACTGTCCTGACAGCCACTTCTCCGCCGCCGACAACCTTTTCCCCACCGCCGACAACCATTTCCACGCCGCCGACAGCCATTTCCCCGCCGCAGCCACCCATTCACCCGCCGCAGCCACCCATTCACCCGCCGCCTACAGCCATCAAAAAAAGCCCATCGGGCGATACCTGCGTATCAGCTCCCGATGGGCTTCATATCTTTGGAATGGGTTTTAGAACTTAGCCATTTTGATGGCGTCGATGGCACACTCGCTTCCCTTGTTGCCATACTTGCCCCCACATCTATCCTTGGCTTGCTGCAAGTCGTTGGTGGTAAGCAGTCCGTAGATGACGGGGATGTTCTGGTTGGAGTTGAGCCGTGCTATGCCGTAGGTGACGCCCTGGCAGATGTAGTCGAAATGGGGCGTCTCGCCACGGATGACACTTCCGAGGATGATAACGGCATCAAATCCGTCATTCTTGGTCATCTGCTGTGCTCCGTAAATCAGCTCAAAGCTGCCGGGCACGGTCTTGACGTGGATGTTCTCGGGCAGAGTGCCATACTTCTCCAAGGTGGTCACCGCGCCATTGAGCAGCGCGTCGGTTATCTCCTTGTTCCATTCAGCCACTACTATGCCGAAGCACATGTTGCTGGCGTCGGGCACATTGGCTATATCCTCGTCGGAGAGGTGGTGGAGTGCTGTAGCCATGATTACTTCTCCTCCAGACGTTGGATGTATTTGTCTATCTCCTGGCTCTGAACAAGAGCAGAGGTGACATAGTTGGTCTTGATATCCTTGTATATCTCGAGCGCCTCGTCATTCTTGTTCTGGCTCTCCAGCAACTGCGCTGCTGAGAGCAGGAACAGGGGCGACAGACTGTTGTTTACGCCGTTGTGGCCCTTGCTGTCGGCCATCTTGGCAGCCTTCTTCAGGTCTGATACGGCCTCGTCTATCTTGTTGAGGTTGGCATATACCTGGCCGCGGGCAGCTACCGCTGCGGGGCTTACCAGTGCGTCGGAAGCTGTAGAGTACTTGTCGAGATACTCGGCTGCCTTCTCCCACTTCTCGGTGTGAGCATAGCTCAGACCGGCATAGAGGTTGGCGAGATTGGCTGCATCGGTGCCGCTGTAGTCAGAAGCAATCTTCACGAAACCTACACAGTTGGCGCCGTCGCCATTAAGAGCCTTGTCAAACATGCCCTGGTCAAAATACTGCTGACAAAGACCCAGAGCGGTAGAAGCCTTGTCCTCGCGGGGAGCGCTTACATAATTCTTGTAACAGAAGAAACCTACGATGAGGAGTACTACTGCAGCAGCAGCAACAACGATGGGCTTTTTGTATTTGGTGATAAAAGCCTCAGAAACGGTAAGCACGTCGTTAGCGGGTGCTTGTTCTTTTTTGTTTGTCATTTTATTTATTATTTTTGTTTTTATTCCCAATGTTGCAATCATGCTGACGGCCACGAAAGCCGCGTGCATATTCAAGGCAAAATTAATCAAATAATCTCACATATTGAAATATATTTCTCTATTTTTTTGCTTTTGCGTGATAATTGGCGTAACTTTGCATCACTCACGGGGATAACACACTCCCAGAGAGCAAGGATAAAGCCGCTATGATTCTGAAAAGACTGTCCATACTCAACTACAAGAACATAAGGGAGGCAACGATAGAGTTGTCGCCCAAAATCAACTGTCTTATAGGGCAGAACGGCGTGGGAAAGACCAACTTTCTCGACGCTGTCTATTACCTGTCGTTCTGTCGGAGCGCCTTCACGCCCATCGACTCGCAGGTAATCATGCACGACCAGGACTTCTTTGTGCTCGATGGCGACTACAGGAGCGACAGCGGTGAGGATTTCAACATCTACTGCGGCATGAAGCGTGGGGTGAAGAAGCATTTCAAGCGCGACAAGAAAGACTACAAGCGTCTGGCCCAACATATCGGGCTCATCCCGCTGGTCTTTGTCTCGCCCGCCGACAGCGTGCTCATTGCCGGGGGCAGCGAGGAGCGCCGGAGGCTGATGGATATGGTGATATGCCAGTACGATGTGGCTTACGCCGATGCCCTGATGCGCTGCAACAAGGCCCTGCAACAGCGCAATGCCCTACTCAAGATGGAGGCTGAGCCCGACCCTGCCCTGCTCGATATTTGGGAGGAGGAGATGGCTTCACAGGGAGAGATTATCTATCGCCGGCGCGACGAGTTCATCAGCCAGCTCATTCCCGTGTTCCAGCACATCTACGAGACCATATCCGAGAACAAGGAGAAAGTGAGCCTGCGCTACATCTCTCATTGCCAACGCGGACGGCTCATCGACGTGATACGCCGCGACAGGGCCAAAGACCGCGCCGTGGGCTACTCGCTCCATGGCGTACACCGCGACGACATCGAGATGATGCTCGGCGACTATCAGATGAAGCGCGAGGGAAGCCAGGGGCAGAACAAGACGTTTGTGCTGGCGCTGAAGCTGGCACAGTTTGAGTTTCTCAAGCGCACAGTGACGGCCACGGTACCGCTGCTCTTGCTCGATGACATATTCGACAAGCTCGACGCACGCCGCGTGGAGCAGATTGTGAAGCTGGTGTCGGCCGACAACTTCGGGCAGATATTCATCACCGACACCAACCGTGACCACCTGGACCGTATACTCCAGCACAGCGCGATGGACTATAAGTTGTTTGAGGTGGAAGATGGAGAAATCACCCAACGCAAGGAGGACGACAATCATGTTTAAGCGCAATGTAAAATCAATCGATGATGTTATCAATCACCTGCTACGCGACCAGGGGCTGGAGACGCCCTTGCTGCAGCGGAGAGTTATCGACGCCTGGGAGACGGTGACCGGCACCACCGTGGGCAGATATACCGGCGAGAAGTTCATCAAGAACCAGACGCTGTTTGTAAAAATAACAAATCCCGCCCTCAGGCAGGATTTGTCTATGATGCGTTCCAAGTTGGTACAGCGTCTCAATGCCGAAGTAGGCGCCATGGTCATCGCCGATGTGCGCATCTACTGAGGCTTTTATTCCTTATTTATCTTTCTTGTCTTCGTTCACAAACTTTTCGACCATACCCTGGGTCATCACCACGGCCTTGAAGCGATTGGCGTCGAAGACCACAACGTAGCCCTCGCTGTCGGCGTGGGGCTTGAAGGTCACGTAGGTCGACCCCAGACCGAAGAGGTCGTGGCCGTAGAGCAGGAAGTTGACGATGTCGGTAGCCGTAATCATCCCGCTGTCGGGAGCATGCCTGTGCGAGATAGAGTTGGAGTCATTGCCGATGGGTATCTCTATATAGAAGTTGTGCAGCCGCCTGAACGAGGTCACCTGGAGCCTGCCGTCCAGGTCGATGACATAATCATTGCCAAACGGCTGCACATCGGTATGGGTCGTGCCCTGGATGATGTACATCCTGAGCCGGCCGTTGTCCATGGGTATCACGTCGAAGTTGAGCGTACCGTCGGCGGAGCTATAGTTTAAGATGCTGTCGCCACACGTCTCCACCACCGTCTTGATGGCCTGTGTCCGCAAGACCATCGCCTGCATCTCACTGTTGTCGAGGGCACGCTTCTTGGTCGTGGTTATCGAGAACATCGACTGCGGGTCGAGCACATAATCAAGCAGCAGCTCGCCTTTCTTGTCCACATAGATGTAGTGCATGATACCGTTGTCGTCGACGGTGACGCCTCCCATACCGATTTTCTTCACATCCACCTTGTGCTTGGTCAGTTCGTCGGCACTGTGCCAAGCCAGATACTCATAGAGATACAGTCTGCGGGCTTCGTCGACCACCGAGTCTGCCATCTGCTGCAGTCGGCGCAGCTCGAGCGAGTCGATGGGCGTAATGGCAAGCGAGGTCATGACGCCCGTCGCCATCATCAGCATGAGGATAATGCGTTTCATATCTATTGTCTGTAGGTTATATCACTTCGTCTACGGCGATATCGGTAGACTCACACGGCACATGCTCCACGCGTTGGAAGTCGAAACACATACCTATCTTATAACAGTGAGGGAGATTGACCAGGAAGCGGTCGTAGTAACCCTTGCCGCGCCCAAGCCGATGGCCGCTGTCGTCGAAGGCCATGCCGGGAATGACAGCCAGGTCGATGCTTTCGTAGTCGGTAAAGCGCTCGCCCACGGGTTCGAGTATGTCGAAAGAGCCACGACGCAGACTGTCGGCGCCATGATAGACGCGCAGCTCCATCTCGCCTTCGCCGGTCACCACAGGCAGCACCACGGTCTTTCCCTCGCCGTAGAGCGTGTCTATGAGCCCATGTGTGTCCACCTCATCGGGCAACGAGCAATAGAGCATCACGGTCTGTGCCTCTGCCATCCGCTTATGGGCCGACAGACGCCCCACAACGGCAAGCGACAGTTCGCCCAACTCCTGCTGGGTGAACTGTCGCTTGCGTTGGCGGATAAGTTGTCTTAGTTCCTTCTTAGACATATCGCCTGGGTGATTATGTTATTTTCTGTGCTTGGCCACCGCCTTCTTTACGGCGACCTTCCTCACTGCCTTTTTCTTGACTGCCGGCTTCTTGGGAAACGCCTTGCCCTGGGCAAAGACATTGAGAGCAGCCCTGATGTTGTCATCGTCCTGGTTGAGGTATTCGTTCCAAGCCTCCTCGTCGAGCATATTATAGATGATGCGACTGTTGATATACTGGTCGAGCAGCTTGTGCGACTTGCGTATCATCAGGTTGCGTCGCTGCAGACCGTTGCGGTCGGCATAGGAGGCAAATCGCTCCACGAGGTTCTGCGTCTTCAGATAGTCATAAAGCGACTGCATGTTGCGATACCCGTTCAGTTTGGCACGGTTATCATCCGTATAGTCGTAGGCAAACTGCAGTATCAGTCCGCTCATGGCAGCCCGCTTGTAATATGACGTCATACCCAGGGTGTCTTCGGGGATGAAGATGTCGGGGGTGATGCCGCCACCGCCATAGACCACGCGTCCGATATGGGTGTGATAAGCCGGACCGGTGTGCTTGATGGAGTCTTGCGAGAAGTATTCGCCGTGCTGATAGCGGTCTACCAGGTCTTGGGCGTAGAACGACTCGTCGCCCATGGTATAGGGCTTCTGGATGCAGCGGCCCGAAGGAGTGTAGTAGCGGGCGGTGGTAAGACGGATGATGCTGCCGTCGGGGAACTCCATCTGCTTCTGCACAAGGCCCTTGCCAAACGAGCGGCGGCCGATGATGGTACCGCGGTCATTGTCCTGGATGGCGCCGGCAAAGATTTCAGACGAAGAGGCCGAGCCCTCATTGATAAGCACCACAAGCGGTATATCCTTGTAGCTGCCGCGACCATCGGAGAGGAACTCCTGTCTGGGCTGCTTGCGGCCCTGGGTATATACTATCAGACGGTTCTTGGGCAAGAACTCGTTGGCCATCTGCACAGCCGTCTCGAGATAGCCGCCGGTGTTGTCGCGCAGGTCTATCACGAGATTGGTGAACCCGCTCTGCGAGAGCTTGGCCAGCGAGATGAGCAGCTCGGCATAGGTGGTCTCAGAGAATTTCTTCACGCGGATGTAGCCGGTCTTGTCGTCGAGCATATAGGTGGCGGCGATGCTCTTCTGGGGGATGTCGCCACGCGTGATGGTAAAGGTATGGACCATCTTGGAGCCATAGCGCACCACGCCTATCTTGACCTTGGTGTCCTTGGGGCCCTTGAGCCTGTGCATGGCCTCTTCCTGGGTCACTATCTTACCCACAAACGGCTTGCCATCCACGCTCACAATCTTGTCGCCTGCCAGAACGCCGGCCTTTTCGGCGGGACCGTTCTTGATGACGCCCTGGATGTGAATAGTGTCCTGTCGGATGACAAACTCGACACCGATACCCGAGAACGAACCCTTCAGGTCGTCGGTGGCAGTCTGCGCCTGCTTGGCATTGATATACACAGAGTGAGGGTCGAGCTCGGAGAGAATCTGCGGGATAGCCACATCCACCAGCGAGTCGATGTTGACCTCGTCTACATACTGGTCGCTGATGATATGCAGCAGATTGCTCAGGCGGTTGCTGCCGCTGTTGATGATATTCAGTCGGTTGCCCGAGAAATGATTGGCATAGAATGTTCCGATGATGATGCCTATGATGATGCACAGGGCCATCAGCAGCGGAGTGAATCTGTTAGACTTTTTCTGATTCATTGTCGTTAGCATTAAGATAAACCACTTCGATATTTGCACGCTTCAGAAGGTTGATACCATCCTCAAGACGATACTTCTCACCATAGACCACGCGCTTGATGCCTGCCTGGATGATGAGCTTGGCACACTCTATACAGGGCGAGGCGGTGACATAGAGCGTAGAGCCGTCGCTGTTGTTGCTGCTACGTGCCAACTTGGTGATGGCGTTGGCTTCGGCGTGCAGCACATAGGGTTTGGTGAGATTGTTCTCGTCTTCACACACATTTTCAAACCCACTCGGTGTGCCGTTATAGCCGTCGCTGATAATCATCTTGTCCTTGACCACCAGCGCCCCTACCTGCCTGCGACGGCAGTAGGAGTTCTCGGCCCATATATGTGCCATGCGCAGATAACGCAGGTCAAGGCGGTATCGCTTCTCTTCTTCTGTCATGTCGGTATGTTGTTATTGGGTGTCGCTTTTTATTCCGTTGCGCTCGAGCAGTGCGTCGATGGTGGGCTCCTGACCGCGGAAGCGCTTGTAGAGCGTCATGGGATGCTCGGTACCGCCACGCGAGAGGATATTGTCTCTGAAGCTCTGGGCGGTGGCACGGTCGAAGATGCCGTGCTTCTTGAAGACGCTGAAGGCGTCGGCGTCGAGCACCTCAGCCCATTTGTAGCTGTAGTAGCCGGCAGCATACCCGCCCGCCATAATGTGGGAGAACTGCACCGTCATGCATGTGTCCTTGAGCTGCGGAGTGACCATTGCCTTGGCCCAAGCCTTGTGTTCGTAGTCGATGATGTCGTCATCGAAGGCGTCGCGCTGGGTGTAGTAGGCCATATCCAGCAGACCGAAACTCACCTGACGCAGACAGCTGTAGCCCACCATGAAGTTGCGGCTGTCCACGATGCGGCGGATAAGCTCGTCGGGCAGAGGCTCGCCGGTCTGATAATGGTAGGCAAAGGTACTGAGGAATTCCTTCTCTACGGCATAGTTTTCCATAAACTGGGAAGGCAGTTCGACGAAGTCCCACCACACGTTGGTACCCGAGAGACTCTGGAAGCGGGTGTTGGCAAACATGCCGTGGAGCGAGTGACCAAATTCGTGCAGGAAGGTCTCCACCTCGCTCAGCGTGAGCAGTGCCGGCTTCTCGGCCGTGGGCTTGGTAAAGTTCATGACCAGTGACACATGCGGGCGCACATTGTTGCCCTTGCGGTCTATCCACTGTCCCTGAAACTCTGTCATCCATGCTCCGTTCTGCTTGCCTTTGCGCGGATGGAAGTCGGCATAGAGCACAGCGAGATACTCTCCGTCGTTGTCGTACACCTCATAGGCTTTGACATCGGGATGATACACGGGGATATCCGCGTTTTCCTTGAAGGTGATGCCGTAGAGACGGGTAGCCAGTCCGAAGACGCCGCCGATGACGTTCTCCAGCTTGAAGTAGGGGCGCAGCATTTCGGCATCGAGATTATAGCGCTCCATCTTGAGCTTGTGGGCGTAGTAGGAGATGTCCCAGGGCTCCAGCTTGAAGTCGTCGCCCTCGTGGCGGCGCGCCATCTGCTCTATCTCTTCCATCTCGTTGACGGCGGTGGGCTTGTAAGCCTCGATGAGGTCATCGAGCAGACGATAGACATTGGCGGTATTGGTCGCCATGCGCTGCACCAGCACATAGTCGGCATAGGTGTCATATCCCAGCAGCTGTGCCACCTCGCGGCGCAGATTGACCAGCCGTTTGCATATCTCCAGATTGTTCTGCTCGTTGTCGTGGGTACATACGGTCATGTGGGCCATATACATCTCACGACGCAGGTCGCGCCTGTCGGCATAGGTCATGAAGGGCGAATAGCTGGGGAAGTCGAGCGTGAACACCCAACCCTCCTTGTCCTTCTCGGCAGCAGCCTGGGCGGCAGCCTCACGCTGTGTGTCGGGCAGTCCGCTCAACTCTGCTTCGTCGGTGATGTGCAACTGATATGCCTTGTTCTCCTTCAGCAGGTTCTGAGAGAACTGCAGCGAGAGCATGCTGGCTTCTTCGGTCAGCCGGCGCAGCTTCTCCTTGTCCTCGTCACTGAGCAGGGCACCGCTGCGCACAAATCCGTCGTAAGAGGTTTGCAGCAGCATACTCTCCTCGGGCGTGAGCTCACGATGGTGCTCATAGACATACTTGATGCGCTCAAAGAGACGACGGTTGAGCGACACGTCGTTGGCGTGCTTGGTCAGTATAGGGTTGAGTTTCTGGGCCAGGGCGTCCATCTCATCACTGGTCTCGGCACTGAGCATGCACGAGAACACGCTCGACACGCGGTCGAGCAAATCATAATAGTGCTCGCCCTTGCTCAGGTCCACTCGGGTGAGAGTATTCTCAAAGGTGGGTTCTTTGGGGTCGTTGATGAGCTTGTCGATAGCCTCATCGTCACGGCGTATACCCTCCATGAACGCCTCTTCATAGTGTTCGGTCTTTATTCTATCAAAAGGAACAGTGTCGTGAGGGGTGTTATATGGCAGGAAAAAGGGATTTTCCTGAGTTTTGTCTATATTTGCTGTAATGTCCATACTATTCGTAGTTGATTTCGATGCAGTGACGGCGCTCCTGTTCACCACAAGCACGCTTAATGG
This sequence comes from Prevotella sp. P4-51, assembly GCF_002251455.1. Taxonomy (NCBI): domain Bacteria; kingdom Pseudomonadati; phylum Bacteroidota; class Bacteroidia; order Bacteroidales; family Prevotellaceae; genus Prevotella; species Prevotella sp. P4-51. The sequence goes on along the minus strand of NZ_NPJM01000076.1, from coordinate 36,754 downwards.
CTGAGGCGCCGCCTATTTTATGCAAAAATAGTGCAAACCGAACGCCATAAGCTCGCTTAATGGCTGAGGTGCCGCCTATTTTATGCAAAAATAGTAAAAAACTAACATATTCAAGCCATTATATCCATTTTTTTAACTAATGTTTTACTTCCATTGGCGACGGCCGCTGTCATTCATGCCTTGAGCGGGCTTTGATCCGCCACTCCCCTCGCCCATTTCGCGACCCATGAACTTGCCTACGGCGCCACCCAGACCCGCTCCAGACCGCTGCCCACCAAGCCATTTCCCACAGAGATGGCATTGGCGATGATTTCAGGGTTTGATTTCTGTATTTCGGACTGCGATTTATGTGTGGCAAACCATGATTTCAGTATTTCCCACTTCGCCGTCAACTTATTTGCGGTCACGGGCGGTTTGTCGCCATTCACGGTCATGACGGGGCTGCGGGCGAAGCGCCCCTCGGCGGTAGAAACGACAGAAGGGGATGACACCTTGGGGCGCGGGAAAACCGCTGAACCTTACGGAGTCATCCCCTTCGGGAATATGGGGGCTATCGCTTTACTTCCTGTCCATCACGCGCCATACGTAGGCGATGTAGGCGAAGACAAACGGCACAAGGAGCGACACGTAGAACATCGTGCGGAGCGTGAACTCACTGCTGCAACTGTTGGCAATAGTGAGCGAGCACTGCAGGTCGGCATTGGAGGGATAGTAGGCGGTATCGGCATAGCCTGCCACCAACAGCAGAGAGAGCACGACCAGCACCACGCCCACACCGGCGGGCCAGATGCCACGGATATAGGTTTTGCTGACGATGGTGCGCACCACGCCGTAGAGCAACAGCACCACGCCCGCGAGGGTGAGCACGACGAGCAGCGGCATGGCAAGGTAGTTGTGCAGATACTTCATCGGCTCCAGCGACACCACGCCCGTGGCGGCGTCGACGGCATATCCGTCCTTGAGCAGCAGTCTCACAAAGAAGGCCAAGAACAGCACGAGGAAGGGCACCGTGCATCCGATGAGGCGCACGCTGCCACGCGAGCGGATGTCCTCGTCGTCCACATTATTTATAATATAGAGCGTGCCCAGCATGCGCGCCAGAAACATCACGGCGAGACCAAACACGAGGTTCCACACGTCGAGCAGCGCGTCGAGTCCGGCAGAGGCGTTGGCCCAGCGGCTGATGACGGGCGAGCCGACATCGGTCAGCGACGCCTTCTCTACCAGGAAGTTTGAGCCGTCGAAGAATGTAGCCACAGCGCCACCGAGCAGCAGCGGACCCACGATGCCGTTGAGTATGAGGAACCATCGGTAGGTGCGGGTGCCAAGCAGATTGCCCTTCTTGAGCTGGAACTCATAGCTCACTGCCTGCAGCACAAACGAGAAGAGGATAATCATCCACAGCCAGTAGGCTCCGCCAAAGCTGGTGCTGTAGAAGAGGGGGAACGAGGCAAAGAAGGCTCCGCCAAAGGTGACGAGCGTGGTAAAGGTGATTTCCCATTTGCGTCCGGTAGAGTCGAGCACCTTGCGCTGTCCTTCTTCGGTACGGCCAAGGCTATAAACCATTGAGTTGGCGCCCTGCACAAAGAGCAGGAACACAAGCAGCGCCCCAAGCAGCGAGACGATAAACCACCAGTATTGTTGTAGGAATTCGTAAGTCATAATCATATTATGATGTATAGGGTTTCACAAGTTGTTATTTGTTGGCATTATAGTTTCTGATGACACGGCACATGATGCTGACCTCGGCTATGAGCAGCACGGTGAAGAGTATCAGGAAGAGGAAGAAGGTCAGGGCCACGCTGCCCGACTGCAGGTCGGAGACGGCTGCCACCGTGGGCATCATGTCCTGGATGGCCCAAGGCTGTCGGCCCAACTCGGCGACTATCCATCCTGCCTCGCTGGCGATATAGGTAAGGGGCAGCATCGCCAGGGCAGCCAGATACAGCCAGCGATGGGTGGCGGTGATGTCCTTGCGCCAGGCGATATGGCCGATGACGAGGAAGAAGAGCATGAGGAGCGACCCCACGCCCACCATGATGCGGAAGGCGTAGAAGTTGACGGGGATATAGGGCACCAGTTCGGCTCGGTCCTTGATATATCCATAACCGAAATATGGCATGTCCTGCTTCAGCTGGGCAGCCAGACTGTCCAGTCGGGCGTCGGTGGCGTCGGCAGCCTTCAGCTTGCGATAGGTGGCAAGGGAGGTGATGGCTCTACGGCCACGCTCCATCTTCTCTTCGGCAGAGAGTTCGCACTTGCCGTCACGGGTATAGCCGTTGAGGATGTCGTTGACACCGGGCACGTAGCCGTCTATCGAGTGGGTGGCAAGCAGGGAGAGTCCGTTGGGGATGGCTATGCGCAGCGGAGCCTCGCCGCCCTGGGCATAGTCGGACTGCTCCAAAGGGTTGACAGCGGCTATGGCGGTGAGCGACACGCCCTCGCCTCCGTCGTAGAGTGCCTCCATGGCTGCCAGCTTCATGGGCTGGGTCTCTGCCACCTTCACTGCCGAGAAGTCGCCTGTGGTCATGGTGAGCACAGCGGCCACGATGCCCACGATGCTGGCGATGCGGATACTCTGGCGTGCCATCTCCTGCTCACGGCGGCGCAAGAGATACCAACAGCTTACGGCGCACACGAATACGGCGCCCACCACCCAGGTAGAGGTGACGGTGTGGAAGAACTTGTCGACGGCAAAGGGCGACAGGGCTACATCAATGAAGCTCGTCATCTCGTTGCGCACGGTGTCGGGATTGAACTCGCAGCCCACGGGGTACTGCATCCACGCATTGGCCACAAGTATCCACCATGCCGAGATGGTGGCGCCGAGTCCGGTGAGCCATGTAGAGGCGAGGTGGAAGCCACGCGACACCTTCTCCCAGCCGAAATACATGACGGCGACGAAGGTGCTCTCCATGAAGAACGCCACGATACCCTCGACAGCAAGCGGGGCGCCGAAGATGTCGCCCACAAACCAGGAGTAGTTGCTCCAGTTGGTGCCGAACTCAAACTCGAGGATGATGCCCGTAGCCACGCCCATGGCGAAGTTGACGCCAAACAGGCGCTGCCAGAACACGGCAGTTTCTTTCCAGAATAGTTTACCTGTGCGGTAATAGCACGTTTCCATAATGCCCATGATGAGGGCCAGACCCAGCGTGAGCGGCACAAAGAGCCAATGGTAGATGGCTGTAAGTGCAAACTGCGCACGCGACCAGTCGATGAGGGTTGGGTCGATTGTCAACAGGTGTGTCATTGTTTATAATTTTAAGATGATTGATGATTGTCGTAAGATTTCTAAGGGGCAGCACCGCCATCGGGTCAGCGCCCCACCAACTGGCCAGCCACATAGGCCGCCTTGTCGCCGTCGTGCGCCTTCTGCTCCAGCACATCGGGGAAGAAGAAGAGTTTCAGCACAAAGAAGATGACAAATAGCTTGATGAGGATGACTGCCCACAGCACCCGGCCGAGGGTCATGGTGCGGAAACCGTCGGCATAGAGCCGGTACACCTTATATAATATATTGTTTCTGTTCATTGTCGGAAAGTGTCTGGAGTGGGTTGCTGATGGGCTGGGGCTGCCAGGTCGGCCACAAATCCTCCCCGGAAGAGCTGCAGACGCCCCTGGTTCTGCAGCCGATGCAATGCGCGCGACACCTCGAGACGGCTGCAACCCAGCTCTTGGGCCAGGCGTACCATCTTGACGACCACACGCTTGGCGCCTACGGGGTAGCGGCTGTGACTATGGACAAAGTCGACGACGCGGCTGTCGATGCTTTCGCCGTGGCTGCGCCAACAGCGGGCGTGTCGCTTCTGGATAAGCGCAGAGAGAAGATTGAAGTAGTTGATACGGAAGATGGGAAAACGGTCTATCAACTTATAGATTTCGTCTTTGCCGATACCGATGACGCTGCAGGGCGTCAGGGCGCGATAGAGGCTGGCATAATGGGGGCTCACGCCAAACAGCGCTTCGTACTCGAACAAGAGCGGAGCCGCAGCGGTCTCTGCCACCGCATAGGACCCGTTGTCGGCAGAGGTGACGACCTCTACCCTGCCGTCGATGAGAAAGAAGAGGCGGTCGCAGGTGGTCTGGGCACGCGCTATGGTGTCGCCCTCGGCATACTTGTGGAAACCCAGACGGGTATGGGTCACCAGCGCACCGAGGTCGGCCTTGCTCAGTCCCTGGAAGAGGGCAAACTGGAGCAGCTTGTTGTATATATGCAGCGTGTCCATAGGGGTAACGGTGTCAGAGGGGGTGGCGCTATCAGCGGGCGGGGTCGGCCATCTTGTCGCGCAGTGCCGGAGAGCACCACACGGCATGGCGGCCCTCGCGGTCGGTATAGATGAAGTAGGCCATCATGTCCTTATGTCGGGCAAGCACCTCCTGGGCGCGCTCGAGTCCCATCACCATGAAGGCGGTGGCATAGGCGTCGGCACGGGCACAACTGTTGGTGAGCACCGTGGCAGAGAGAATGCTGTGCTGGACAGGGTAGCCGGTCGCAGGGTCAATGGTATGGGCATACTTGCGGCCGTTCTTGTAGTAGAAGTTACGGTAGTTGCCGCTGGTGGCCATCGCCTTGTCGGCAACATCGATGATGGTCTGCAGTTCCTGGTTGATATTGAGACTGTCGTCGGTGGGCTTGGTGACGCCGATACGCCAGGCGGTCTGCTTGTCGTTGACGCCGTGGGCAACGATTTCTCCGCCTATCTCTATCATATAGTTGGTCACGCCCTGGTCACGCAGATAGCGCGCCACCACATCGCAGCCGTAGCCCTTGGCTATGGCGCTGCAGTCGAGCATGGTGCGGGCGTCCTGCTTCACGACATGGCGTCCGCTGAGTTTCACCTTCTCATATCCCACAATAGCCAGCAGACTGTCTATCACAGCCTTGGTGGGCGGGGTACCCTGCTTGAAACCGAAGCCCCAGGTATTGACCAGCGGCGCCACGGTGATGTCGAAGGCGCCGTGGGTGTCGGCAGAGACCTCCTGCGCCATCGTAAACACATCGGTGAAGAGGTCGTTGACCTCGACGGTCTCGTTGCGGTTTACGCGAGAGATGATGGAGGTCTCGTTAAACGGAGAGAGCGAGTTGTCTACCTGCTGCAGCTGGTCGAGTATCCCGGCTTGCAGGTCGCGGTCGTACTGGTACACGATGCTGTAGGTGGTGCCGAATATCATGCCCTTGTTGTGCTGGTAGGGCATCGCCCGGTTCTGGCGCACGATGATGACCGTCGCCACAATCAGAAAGAGCAGAAACACACCCTGCCCTATCAGTTTCTTCTTGCTTGTTCGCTCCATATAGATGATGGTGTCAGAGTTCGATGATTACATTGAAGGTGCCGCCGATACGGTCGTCGTAGCGACCATAACCAGGGATATACCAGGCCTTGCCGATAGCGGGGTCTTTGGATGTGAGTTTGCGCTTGTAGCGCAGGCTCCATCCCAGACGCAACGGGCCCCAGATGCGGGCATCGACGCCAGCGACCAGTTCGAGCCAGTGGCAGTTGGCACTGTTGTCCTTATAGCTGTACTCCACATCGTCGCCCCACACGGGGTCCTTGACAGCGGTGCCGTCGACATCATACTTGAAGGAGGTATAGCCATAGCGGCCACCCACATAGACGCGGTTCACGTCGTGCTTGTTGCGCAGCACGTTGAAGTCTACACCCACACGGCCGTAGGGAGCCGAGGTCTTGTAGCGCAGTCCACTGTCTACATCGTCGGCATCGGCATGGCCCACACCCAGCTCGACAACGGGGAAATAGCGGTCGCGCAGATTGAGACGGGCGGCAGCCTCGTACTGGCCATAGTCGCCCAGACCCGACTGGATGACGCCCACGAGGTCGAACGACACTGCCACTCCGCGGAAGAGGGGTATGGTGTCGCGGTCGGTAAGGGTCTTGCCCTTGTGGTTCTGCGCCTGCAGCGCCAGGGGCATCAGCAGAAGCATGAGGCTAACTGCCAAGACTCTTGAAATAGATGAGCAAATGCGGTTTCTGAGCATCGTAGCTTACTTTATTCTGGTTAATCACAACAGAGTCAATGCGGTGATGGGTGCATTTGACCTGCTGCAGCGTATGAAACATGGTGGCGGGACAGTCTACTGACTCGAAGTGGGGTTCATTGGTCTTGGTGATGGTCACGGTGTCTATGGTACGCACACCGCCATCGGGACGGATGTCGAAGTAGTACTCGTCGCTCTCGTGGCTGTAGCTCAGCGGGATGCTGAAGCTGTCCACGCGCAGCGCCTTGTTGAGCAGCACGGTGTCGGCTCCCGATGTGCGCTTGACCGAGATGGTCAGCGTGTCGTCGAGCGTCGTCACGTCGCCAGCCAGCCTATACTTGGTATAGACGGTATTGTTGAGCGGACAGTCTATCGACGAGCACGAGGCAATCACCGCCACCACCGCCACAAGCAGTAGCGCTATTTTCCGCATCGTATCTCCTCCTCTATCTGGTAATCATTGCGGTTGGGGTTGCTACGGCTTACCAGGTCGCCGATGAAACCGGCAAGGAAGAGCTGGGTACCGATAAGCATCGAGGTGAGGAAGATATAGAACCAGGCAGAGTCGGTGACCAGATGGCCATAGTTGCCCTGACTCAGTTCGACCAGCTTGCTGATGCCCAAGATGGCGAGGGCGATGAAGCTGATGAAGAATACCAGCGAGCCCAGAAATCCGAAGACGTGCATAGGCTTCTTGCCGAAGTTGGAAAGGAACCACAGGGTGAGCAGGTCCAGATAGCCGTTGAAGAAACGGTTAAGGCCAAACTTGGATTTGCCATACTTGCGGGCCTGGTGGTGTACCACCTTCTCGCCAATCTTGTCGAAGCCGGCATTCTTGGCCAGGTAGGGAATATAGCGGTGCATCTCGCCATAGACCTCGATATTCTTGACCACCTCCAGGCGGTAAGCCTTGAGGCCGCAGTTGAAGTCGTGCAGGTTCTTCACACCGCTTATCTTGCGGGCGGTGGCATTGAAGAGCTTGGTGGGGATGGTCTTGGACAGGGGGTCATATCGCTTCTGCTTGTAGCCCGACACGAGGTCGTAGCCGTCCTCCATAATCATCTTGTAGAGTCCGGGTATCTCGTCGGGAGAATCCTGCAGGTCGGCATCCATAGTGATGACCACGTCGCCCTTAACCTCCTTGAATCCGCAGTAGAGCGCGGGACTCTTGCCATAATTGCGGCGGAACTTGATGCCACGCACGTGCTCCGACTCCTTGCTCAGACGCTCGATAACGTCCCATGAGTGGTCGGTAGAACCATCGTTGACAAATATTACTTCGTAGCTGAAGCCGTTGGCTTCCATCACACGCTTAATCCAGGCAAAGAGCTCGGGCAGCGATTCTTCCTCGTTGTAGAGGGGGATTACTACTGATATATCCATATCTTGTTTACGTTTTATATATACATTATTTATTATAGGGGGCATTACTTCGGCGCATGATGGCTGCCACGGGCAGCGACATGATGGCGCAGAACGTGATGTTCTGGGTGAAGAAGGTGAACACCAACTGCACATCGCTTGTGGCACGCAGCGTGTTGACGGCCTCCTGAAGCTCTCGCACCGACAGGTTCTGCTGTCGGTAGATGGCCTCTATCGTCTGGAGAGCGCCCACCAGCATGCCGACGAAGGCACCGTTGTCGAAGAAACGGAAGTAGACCAGCTGGAAAGCCGCGAAGAGCAGGCTGGCGTAGAGGAAGGTATACCACAGATAGGCATAGCCACGACGGAACGAGATGACTCCGTCGAGGGCACGGTCACGGAAGACCTTGAGGCGTGCGCCGGCCACAAAGGGAGTGGCTATGGCAAGCATCGTGCCCCACACGGACTGGGGGTCGAAGATGATGGCCATAAAACTGGCTGCCCACAGCACTGCCATGAACACGCCATCGATACGCGCAAAGGCCTTGACCTGTTTGAAAGCGTCGCTAAGTGTCATATTATCTGCAAAAGTACTGTTTTTTAGAGAGAAAATCCATAAAACTGCGATTTTTTCGCATTTCCATGGTCTTTTTTTTTGGTTCTTCCGCCTTTTAGAATGATGGAAGATAATTAGCTGGTTATCGACAAAGGCCTTAAGGGATATATGGCATGACTTAGTCAAGACCTATAAAACTTCTGGTTGACAACAACTTGTAGAACAGAACACGCTCATAGCTTATAAGCGACATATGATGGTGGCGGAAAAGGATTGGTTTCTTGGGATAAAATCGAAGAGTTTCTGAAGAAGAATCAAAGGCAATTGTATAGACAGAAAAACATACTTCGTAGCTACCCGCCTGGCATGGGGCGACTGCCATTCGCATACTTATAGTGAACTTCACCAGATGTTAAAACCGATAAATCTTGTTAAACGAAGGGCGTATTACTTCGTATGTTTATACCTTTGTGTACTGTTTTATAATCTGAAGGATAACACTTAATAAAGAGAAGGAAAGATGAAAGATTGTTCAGGACATCCAGTTGTCTGCAACCATAATAAAGTAGGCTTCTTGGGATTGCTCGTCACATTAGGCATCGTATTTGGAGACATTGGAACATCACCCCTATATGTGATGAAGGCCATACTCCATACAGGCGAAGCCATCGACGAAAGCACTATCTTGGGTGCATTGTCCTGTATCATTTGGACACTCACCCTACAGACCTCCATCAAATACGTATGTGTGGCTCTGCGTGCCGACAACAATGGCGAAGGAGGCATTCTCGCCCTCTACGCTCTTCTGCGCCGCCTCAAGAGTAAGTGGATTTATATACTGGCTATCATTGGCGCCAGTACCTTACTGGCAGATGGAATTATCACCCCTGCCATTACGGTTACTACAGCCATTGAAGGACTCGAAAGTATCAGTCCGAATCTGCCTGTCACTCCCATTACACTTGCCATTATCACCATCATCTTCTTTGTGCAGCGGTTTGGCACCGAGAGTATTGGCAAGTCTTTCGGAGTCTTCATGCTCCTATGGTTTCTCCTGTTGGGCATAATAGGCGTCATCAGTATCACGACCTTCCCTATGATACTAAAGGCATTCAACCCATATTATGCTGTCATCCTGTTGGCAAAATCCCCCCAATGGTTTTTAATTCTGGGTGCCGTGTTTCTCTGTACTACCGGTGCAGAAGCTCTTTACTCCGACTTGGGACATTGTGGCAGAAAGAACATCACCATCAGTTGGGCCTTTGTAAAGACCATGCTCATTCTCAACTATCTGGGACAGGGAGCATGGGCGCTGAATCATGTGCAGACAGCCTACTCCGTGAATCCGTTCTTTGCCATCATGCCGCAGAACATACTTGTCTTCGCCATCATTATGGCCACGGGTGCGGCTATCGTTGCGAGTCAGGCACTCATCAGCGGTACCTTCTCTATCTTGAGCGAAGCCATGAACCTGCACTTCTGGCCCCGTATGCGAATCAAGCATCCCACACATGTAAAAGGGCAGCTTTATATCCCCGTAATCAACCTTGCCATGTACATCGGTGTGGTCCTCATCATCTTGCTGTTTCGCGACTCCTCACACATGGAGGCTGCCTACGGACTCGCCATTACTATCACCATGCTGATGACTACATTGCTGCTCGGTTTCTACCTGCACAGCAAGGGTATGGCGCGACTTTTCACGATATTGTTTATTGGCACATACTGCACCATCGAGGGCATCTTCTTAACTGCCAATTTGTCAAAGTTTCTCGCAGGAGGCTGGTGCACAATGCTCATTAGCGGAATCCTGTTCCTGATGATGTATGTATGGGTACGTGCCATGAAGATACGCCGCCAGTACATTAGCACCAAACCACTGGACGACTATTATCAGATTATCTCCGACATCAAAGCCGACGAAGACATCCCCAAGTACGCTTCCAATCTTGTCTATGTAAACCATGCCGACAAACAAGGTACCGTAGATGACAAGTTGCTATATTCCATCATCAACAAGCAACCTAAACGCGCTGACCATTACTGGCTCATCAATATGGAGTTTGTAGATACTCCTGATACGCTGGAGTACAGTTGCGAGACCTTAGTGCCCGACACACTGTACAGCGTGACCATGCACATAGGTTTCCGTATCGAGCCTCGGGTTAGTCTCTATCTGAGACAAGTGGTGGAAGACCTTGTGGATAGCAAGAAGGTTGATCTTACCAGCACCTATCCTTCACTCCGCAAAAACGGTATTCCTGGCGATTTCCGTTTCATCATCATCCACCGCGTGTATTATCCCGAGAGTTCCGTCAACCGCCAGCAGAACCTGCTGATGACCATCTACGCCCTTATCAGCAAGATAGGCATTGACGAGCCAAAGGCATTGGGCCTTGACACTTCCATGGTGGTGGTAGAACGCGTACCGCTGATTATCAATCATCACATTGGCAGCATCAGGCGAATCGCACAAATTGTAGAAGAATAAACAAAACCAACTGATTGTATGTCCATCACTTAGAATCAGTCGGTTTTTGTATTTTTAGATATTGCTGTCCGCTAAAACTTTTTTTGAGCATATAAAAAATAGGGCTGGATTCCTCGCTTGGAATTCAGCCCTTTTATCTAGTACATTCCAATTCTCGTCATAAACCATGCTTATACCATTACCATAAGCCAATATTTACTCTGCCTATCAACTGAAATAAAACTGTAGTATGCTCTTTCTATTGCAGGCACAATCGTCTTAAAAAACTTCATTTACCACAGATTGAGCATTCGCAACTGAAGATGAAAGCAATGCAAGTATTGCAAAGAATTAAATTCTCACAATTTCTTTTTATTAAATTGATTATATTGTCTTTTCAAAAGTTGTGCTCAGAACAACATTGAAATGTTGAATCTTTATTATATCTGCAAGAGACCAAAGAGTGTGGTCATACAAATGATGAAACATCATTGTCAAAGGTATATCTTTAGTTGATTCGTATGGCAACCCTTCATTCCACGATTTACCATCGTTACCTATAAAGTCATCGAAAGATTCCCACAATGGTTCCATGTTATTTCTGAGCAACAAAGCTGAAATGCATACGCCTTCCCTATAGAGGGCACTGAAAAACTAAAACCCACTATCAAATTGAAAGTTGATGACGGAAAAATAGCTGTTTTACCCTTTATTATCTGTCTATTTTAGCCTTATTTTAGGCGATTTGCAGAAAGAGAAGTTACAAATCGTAAGCATTTTCCGTTTTGGTCATAAAAAAAGGGACTTTTTCAGTGCCCTCCCTATATAGGGGATTATAGGTTGAGTCTGAGAGCAGCGAGTAGATTTCTATTTGATTGTCATCTAAAACCGCCTCGTCATAATCAAGCTCAACATATGCCTTTGTTTCAATAACATAGTCAGTACTGGCTTTTTGTTTATCGAAACAGTCGTGTGCGTCTGCCCACATAGTTTTCAGTGCTACAGTCAATCTCTCGTTAAACGAAGCCAACTCGCCAACATACTTGTCAAAATGATCTATGACTTGCGAATCAAGAAGTTTTTTACGCAGTTCCAAGTAAACCTGGCATCTAACAATATCTTGTCCTTTTAATGAACTTGAATGTAGTATTATCTGATTTTCAATGTCTTTTATACTCATCCGGAAGAAAAGCAAGGTAGCGATTATTAAAAGCGTTTATATCAATACCAAGACGATATGCATCTAGAACTATTTCCCCCCAAGTTATAAGCTTAACTCGCTTTCTTCCTTCATCCGTAAGGCACTTTGAGAACTGATCGAATTGATTCATAAGATTCTCGTTTGACCTTGGACATATGAAGAACACATGCTTACCTGAAGAGGTCGCACGAATGGCATTTCTTGCTAACTGGTAGTACTTTGTATTGAAGACAGATTCGCTAATAGAGCCATTTGCAAAAATGTCTTTCGCTTTATCGATCATCGGTTTATAAACAGATTCGAATCGTTCATGTGGGTCTTTAGCAGAAGATGGTTTGAACCTTTCTTCCGTATATTTGATTTCACAGAACACCTCAATCTGATTGCTCTTGAAATAAAAGTCGAAGTTCGTATTATCCTTGGATTTATCAATATACTCAAAGTTGCACACTGAATTTTCCTGTTCCAGTTCTGCACCAACCTTCTTCTCAAGCAACTTTATCAGATCGTCTTTAGGGTGATACATTGTACCATCAAATCCTTCAATCATTGGGCGGAAGAAATTGTAACACATTATCTGTGATGAGTTAAGATGATGCGCACAATGATGAAGATGAATGGTGCCACTATCAACGAGGGGGACGTTGGGTAGAAGTGAGTATTTGTTTATCAAGTCTGCTCGTTCTTTAGGTGAGGAAGGATTTCCTAAGATGTGCTTACGTGGAGCACCTTTGCCTTGCCATAATCCAGGGATAGGATTCTCGGGCATATTGTCAATGACAATCTTTTTGAATTCTTTGTATTTCATACCATTATAATTCAGCATCAGCCTCCTTATGGATGCAGATAACTTCTTTAGGGTTAATAATTTCTATCACTTTCTTGATTGTTGCTCTGTCAGCGTGACCAGAGGTGTGAATATCCACAACATTGTGGAACATTTCGCGAAAAACTTTGTACTTTGGATTTGCTTTTACTTGCTCCGGTTTTTTGTAGTAGCCATCCCATGAAGAGTATATGAGAAGTGTTTCTTCTTGGGGCAACTTGTCAAGCAATCCCTTGACACGATCCATCTGCGATGTTCCCACAACCATGGTCATGCCTGTCTGCTTTAATTTACTCAACATACGGTCGTTGTAGAACAATGGCTCAAAAGAGAATAATCCTTTTGACGCTTTAGATTCACGTTCTGTAAAGTATTCCATTGTCTTTTTCATAAATAATGACCAAATGTAAAGGGGCTTTGCTGCATCGATAGAGGCTTGTTTGATTGCAGCAAGTCTTTCTATATCAGTGGCAGAAGCAAGGACAAAGACGTACTTGAAGGCTTTCATCACATTCTGCATCTTGTACGATACGATATGCTCATGAATGCACTTGTCATCACGTTTGAGCATTGTACCTTCGGTAATGAGCACATCAATGTCTGTGGCATATTTCTTCAATGTTGGTAACAAGCCCTTACCCAAATAGCCATGCTGACGGTAATCGCCCATGTGCCAGATTCGTTTGCCATCAGCTTCGATAAGAAACATGTGAGAGTCATAGATGCTATGGCTGTTGAAGAAAGGAAAAACCTTGATATCACCTATAACAATGCTTTCCGGCTCCTTTCGCGGTGCAGTTCTCTTCCAAACAGTCATTCCATTCAGAAGTTTACCTCTGTTATCGGCATAGATAAGTCGGTTGACGGCATCGCTATACTCCTGCTGATCACAATCTACACTCTGTAGTTCATTGACTTCCTTTTCTGCCACATCATAAAGTATATCATACTTGATTGTCAGTAGTTCTTTGGTTCCCTCGCTCATGTACTGAGGTACATCATCTGGGATGTAATCCATTAAACCAATGTGATCCTCATGACCATGGGTATAGAACACGGCTTCATGGTCTTTGTGGTTGTTTGCAAATATGCTTTCAACCATTTTCTCGTCCTCTTCTGGCGTAGAAGGTTCTCCATTACCAGGCAGGTTCTGCCCAAAGTCGATGAAGACTCTGGATGTATCAGTCCAAATCTCGGTTATGCAACCGCCTATCTGGTCAAGCCCTCTGTGTATTTTTATCTCCATTGTTTCTTAGAACTATATAAGTCGATATAAATTAGTCGATTTGTGCCTCAAACCACATATCCTCTATCTCCTGTGTCCAAGGCTTCATATTATTCAGATACCATTTAGCTCTTTCCGCTGATAATGGATATTCTGAATCAGGTACTTCAACAAATTCCTGGCAATCATCGAACGTAAATATAAAGCCATTCTCCATTGGCCAGATGGTGAGCATTAACTCATCTTTCAAAGCTTCAGCACACTCGTCTGTCAGATAGGGAGAGTAGATATTTCCTCTCTTTCTACGTTCTCGCTGAGCCTTTATTGCGGCTTCTCGCAACCCTTCAGACAGTTCACCAATACATGTGATTACTATGTTCATCCTTATAAATCGGTTTGTATGTTAAAGTTTATATGTTCTCTATTCAGAATGCCAATGAGACGTTCACGACGAATCTGTTTTTTTTCTGTAATTTTTGTCAAGTTATCTAAGATAAGTAAATGAGGAGTGTGATTGATTGATGCTGGACGAACCGAAGGCACTGGTAATCCAAGGCTTGCCTTTATATCATAGAGTTTCTGGTAGTATGCAAGAAGTTGAACAGAGTACTTGTTTATAAAATCCTTGTATCTATTCATCTGATCTACAATCTCTGGCGATTCGTCTGTCTTGGGAAGCATTCTGTCATCTGCAATTCGTTTTAACTCTACAAACGTGATAACTCCATTATCACACCAAATAAGATCTATTCGATTTCGAGATGTAGCATCATTGTATGCAAACTCCGAATCAAGATGGAAATCCGCTGATTGTGTTACCAAGGTACCTTGAATAAACTTCTCCGACCATTTCTCTTTACCTACGACACCATTAACTGCATGTTTTTGCGAGTAGCATTCTTTTACTCTGCGTATAATGTCGTCACACACAAGTATTTCTGAATTCTTTTTGATAGGTTTATCTATGTCGTCGCTACATTCTATATAAAGATTACTCTTTGATAGAGCAGGACGGTTAAGGTATTTGTGATGAGTAAAAACCTGTAACTTCTTGTGCTTGCGACAGTAGTGAATACGAGCGATACTACCTCCCTCGGAATACACATTGACTTGATTATCCTTACGAATCTCTATGTACAGAGAAGGGTCATTCTTAAAACGAACCCACCATGATGGATTCTTCTTAAGCTCGGCAAATATCTTGGCATCTGCCTTTAGTGTATCGAATGTAATTGCCATATCTGGTTACTTGTTATTTCTTAGTTTTCTGATTGCTCGTTCTCTGATTTGTCGTACTCTTTCGCTCGTGAGATTCATTTCCTCGCCAATTTCATCAAGAGTTTGTTGAGTCACCCCCTTTCCATAACTCTTGCGGAGTATGTCGGCCTCTCTCAAAGAGAGCGAATAAATTCCTTTTTCTACCTCTGTTGTATAAGGTTCCCTCGTGTTGGGTTTGACACCTGTTGTCCTTTCAATCTCTGCTATGATACATTGACGAATAAACCAAACAGCGTAAGCGATGAACTTGAATCCTCTGGTTGGATCGAACTTGCGTGCTGCCATTTCAAGACCCTTGTTGCCTGCTTTGATAAGTTCTTCCAGTGAAAGACCTTTGTTAAGATATTGCTTGGCAACACTGACCACAAAGCGCAAGTTGCAGTTGTACAGTTCCTGAACAGCTCCCTCATCGCCATTCTTGATGCGGTTGGCAAGCTGAACTTCTTGCTCTACAGTTAGCAGTGGGAACTTGGAAACGTCATTGATGATAGACTCTAAAGATTGACTGTCTCTTAATGTAATGTTCTTGCTCATATAATATTTTCGATATGTCTCTATATTATTATACGAATGATAAAGCCCCATTTCGCGAAAAACGGGGCTTTATCTGCAAAATTTCCGCAGAATCATAGAATTAATTATATGATTCTGCATTAATAGTTAGTACAATCACACCATTTTCAATACATTTTTGTTTTATATTACCCAAGTCGCAGAATATTTTATCAAACTTATCAATCCATTCTTGATGACTAACGTGTTTATTGTCTATCATCCAAGTTGGATCTTTTTCAAAATTAATGAAAACAAGTTTAACGTCTTTATAATTGGAAGAAGGTGAAAGTTCCTTCATTTTTTCGAGGAACACCAGCCTATTTGCGACCTGATAATATTTATGCATCCAATTATAGTCTTTACCTATAACGCCATATAATTCTTTAGCGACTTTCATAATGGCTTCTTCTTTGATCTTAAAGTTTTCTATCTTTTGAGAATTTTGTTCATTGGGGCTAAGATTATTTCCACCTGATATTTCAGACAGATGGGATTTTGCCTCAAAAAGATAAAGAGTTTTATCCTTACTTATGGCTATTCCATCCCATTGCGGTTGACGTTGTGGCCAAAAACCTTCAAAATCTTTACATTCAATTCCAAGTTCATTAGAAATTACATTACCATTTAACTGATATTCGACAAAATTGGATGATTTGATTGGAGATAACCATGTTAATTCAGTTTTTAAAAGGGCATCTAATTCTGCCTTATGTTTATCAACCATGATTTGCATCATTCTTCTACTGCCTTTGTAATAGTATTCATCATTTGACTTTTTCATAATTTCAATATCTATTTAAAGTTAAATTTATCGCTTCCTTTATCTCCTCCCTATACTCAGCAGGCTCCAGGACCTCTACATCAGGACCAAGGGCAAGTATCTTTGACTTCAGTTCAGGTGTGAGACATACTCTATAGGCAAACTCGGCAAACTCCCCATAACGAGATTTTCCTTCGCTTTGAGACTTATGCAGCGGAAGCATTCTTATATACTCCATCTGCACGCCATACACCCTTATCTTTAGATCTACTACTGGTAAGTTCTCGTCCACATAGATTCCTACTACATTATCATAGTATTTGCGTGGGTTAAAGTCCTTGGGGAACTCAAACCTTATAGGTGTCGTGTGTAAATCCAGGATTCTATCTAATGCCAGATGTCTTATACTGTTTTTCTCTTTGATATATCCAAGAATATACCACCTTCGGTTATATACCTTCATGCTATAAGGGTGCATTGAGAGAGTTTCTCTTCTACCTTCATAACGCTGATAGTCAATGATAAGTACCGTATTAGTCCTCATAGATTCAACGACATCGTCAAAGTATGCCGTACCATGAGGAATTTCCTCCAGCAATATGCGGTCGCGCATCATACTGAAAGTTGAAAAATCTTGTGGCACACTATATTTTCGCAACAATAGTTCTGCATAAGGATTTTGATTCAAGACATCTTTGTTCTGGATGTAGTATGTACATTTAGATTTATCACATGCTATAGTGACACCGAACATCTCTTCAATTCCTTTGCGATGTTCATGGAAAGTTCGAATAGGTAAACCTCCCATGTAGGCATATGGTGAACTTTCCCACACCTTCACTATATCTTCATAAGTAAGGGGAAATGGGGCTTTATTGATTGTATCTAACAACCAAATGTATCTAAGGTATGTTTTGCTTATCATGCTTTATGAATTTGATACATATTTATAATAATAACGGCAGAATTACGAAAAAAGTGCATAACTACTGCGGAATTATTGCAGAGAAAGTGACAATACACCCGATTTTGAGAATTTCTTATCGTATAGTAGAATATAGAATTATCTATAATAAAATCAATATGACGGAAAAGAAGAATCAAAACCGCAAGCAAGAACTTGCTAAGAAGAATGCTGTTGAATCATTGAGATTCCAGACTCACTTTGGACTTAAGATGATGGGGCGCGAGGAAAATGACCTCTTCAATAAACTTGCAGATGCAGAAATCAACTTCATTGCGGAGTTAGACCTCACACAAGACATCCTCGACTTGAAAAGTTTGGTTGATGGAGTAAAGAAAGACCTGCAAGTTCTACCAACACCTGAGAATGGTGACTTCTGTACAAGTGTCACAGCTATTGCCTTGCACATTGCAAGCATCCCATCATTAGACAGAATGGCTATGCCTGTCACTTGGCGAGAGCTGATTGACAAGAAAATTCTGACGATGTATTATCCAGAGGATGCTTGTAATGCAGTTGTTGACTGGACAAAAGCAAATGGTTACAACACATCAACCTACCTCGGTCGCCCAATAGTGAAACTCAGCAAGATATACGTAATTATTGAAAGAGCAAGAGCATGAACAGAATGACTGAAAATAAGGCGGAGCAAATGCTCGCCTTCTTTGCCGACAAAATCAACTTAGACAACCTGCCTTTGGATGACCAACCTACATACGATTTGTTTCAGAGAGCAGATACAGATGGCATCTTCATAATGGAGTCTGACTGGGATAAGTATGACCTCCTTCAGATTAAGCCGAAAAACTTCGATGAGTTGACAGCTACCATTGCCATGAGTCATGGTTTGGCAATCAATCCTTATATCTACACCTACATCAAGATTAAGAAGATCAAGCCTTTCACATATCCACGATTTACAGAGATTCCAAAAATAAAGGAAATTCTTGGCGACACGCATGGCATGTTGTTATGGAAAGAGCAGAAAGAAGAGATTCTTGATTACATAGCTTCTCTTTCTGATGAGGAGAAAGAGAACTATAATATGGCAATAAAGATTGTTCTTCAAGAGATAGAACTTCGCTCGAAATCTCTAAGCAATCGCAAATTCTTCAGGAATAGAGCATTGCTCTGTTACAAGTTGGCATACATTAAGGCCCACATGCCTGAAGATTTTGAAAATTGGAGAACAAATTCGCTATCTGCCACAGCCTGAGCACAATCGCTTCATGGGCATAGTATGTGACGGCATGGGAGGTCATTCCTTTGGCGAGGTGGCAAGAGAGAAAGTCTGCGACGCCATTTCAAGATATTAGTTGGATTATACAGTCACTATATACTGTGAGACAAAAGTCGCTATGGTGGGCAAAAAGGCATATAATGCCATCAAACAGAAATCCTATGACCTCAGTTATGTAGCGAAGGGTTCAACGATGGTTATGGTTAGCATTGAAGTTGACAAGGCGACAATAGCACATGTGGGCGACAGCCGTTGCTATCTGCAAAGACAAAGTGAGGGTTGCTTTACCAAACTGAAATTCATGTACGTATCGACTTCGGGTGGGAAATTGTGTCACGCTGTTTCTTTAGCTACCACCCGAAGTCGTTGTTCCCAACATCAGGCAGTTCACCATTCAAAAAAGGAGACAGGTTCTTACTCTGTTCTGATGGTTTGTACAAAAGCATGGCATCCGACATTCTGCAAGCAGGGATGTTTGACGACAAGCCATTGGAAGAAATTCTCGATGAGTTTGACAGCATCAGCCGAAAGCAATGTGATGACAACCATACGGCAATACTGATTGAAATAGAATAAAAGAGAGACAATACGAGAAAGACATTATTAGGAATTGATTTGACTATCCGTACAATGTGGACTATATACCTTTCGGGGGTTAAAAGTATATAGTTACCAAATGTTTTATAAAAAGTCGCCATTCCTATCCATATTCTCTTGCTTGCTTAATGGTCATGCCGACCGACCTGATACCCCTGCTTCCCAGCACGATGGACGAGGCGATGAAAATACCTATTTTTGGGTATTGCCGCAGCATGCTGATTGCAATAACTTTGCATTTAGTTAATTATTAGAGGTTAAGACAAGCATGAGAATATACTCCACGCTGCTATTATGGATGATGTGCGCCACCCTGACATGGGCGCAGAATGTAGCGTCGGTCGTCATCGACAGCCGCTCGGGCGACCCCTTGGCGGGGGCGGTGGTGAGCGCCGTGGCGCAAGGTAAATGGCAGACCATCACCGACGCCGACGGACGGTTTGAACTTCCCCAGCGGATGGTGGGCACGAAGATACGCATCACCATTTTAGGGTATAAGACGCTCACCGTGACCGCCACCCGACAGGGAGTCTACAGGATGACCGAGGACATAAGCACCCTGGGCGAGGTGGTTGTGACGGCGCGCACCGGACAGGGACAGACGACCTCGTCGGTTATCGGCCGCGACGCCATGAGGCATCTCCAGCCCAACAGCATAGCCGACCTGATGGAGCTGTTGCCCGGTGGATATGCCAAGGACCCCAACATGGGTCAGGCCAATCTCATCACGCTCCGCGAGACCGGCACGATGGGCGCCTATGGTTCGGAGACGAGAAACAACAACTACTCCATCACCTCGCTGGGCACTCAGTTTGTCATCGACGGCGTACCGCTGATGACCGATGCCAACCTCCAATACTCGCCCTTGGGCGGCACGCAGTCTTCCTCCTCGTCGTCATCGGCAGAGGGCAGCCGCAACATCACCAACAGTGGTGTAGACATGCGCGCCATCTCTACCGACGACATCGAGAGCGTAGAGGTGATGCGCGGAATACCCTCTGCAGAGTATGGCAACCTCACCAGTGGACTGGTCAGCATACGCAAGATACGACGCGCCATGCCGCTGACGGTGCGCTTCAAGGCCGATGGCTACAGCAAGCTCTTCTCGGCTGGCAAGGGAGTCAACCTCAACCGGCGGGGAACGTCGCTTCTCAACATGGACTTAGGCTACCTCGACTCCAAGACCGACCCTACAGACAACCTGGAAAACTACAAGCGTCTGACGGCGTCACTGAGATACACCCTCAAGGCCGACAGGAAGGCATACTCATGGAGTTGGAACTCGGCGCTGGACTATCAGGGATCGTTTGACAATGCCAAGGCCGACCCCGACCTCAACTACGGACACATAGACGAATACCGCTCGTCGTACAACCGCATCGCGATGACCAACAACTTCATGCTGAAACCCCGCAAGTCGGTGTGGAGCGAAGTGGCAGTCAACTCTATGGTGAGCCTTCAGACCGATCGGCTCCGACAGACACGCCTCGTGGCTCCGCAGCGTTATGGCATAGTGCCGCTGTCATGGACCGACGGTGAGAACGAAGCCCAGGCGGTCTTTGCCGAGTACATCGCCCACTATCTCTGCGACGGCAAACCGTTCAGCGCGTATGTCAAGGCCAAAGGGGTGATGGGCTTCAAGACCGGCAGAGCCACCCACACCCTCAAGTTGGGCCTCAACTGGGACATCGCCAAGAACTTCGGGCGCGGACAGGTCTACGACATGCACCGCCCGCTGAGCGTCACGGGTTGGAGTTCACGCCCACGCCGATACAAGGACATCCCTTCGCTGCAGAATCTGTCTGCCTTCGGCGAAGAGCAGATGCGCTGGAGCCTGGGCAGGAGCACCATAGACCTCATGGCAGGACTGCGACTGGCAATGATGCCTGGGCTGGCCAGCCGATACGACATGAGCGGACGCATATATGCCGACCCGCGCATCAATATGGGCTGGCATCTGCCCAAGCTGACGGTGGGCGGCGAACCTATGGCCATCTCCCTCAACGCCGGATATGGCATCACCACCAAGATGCCTACCCTCAACTATCTTTACCCCGACCGTTACTACAGCAATTTCATATCTCTGGCGTATTACGACGCGTCTTCACCGGCACAGAACAGCTGTTTTGTGGTACACACCTACATCCAGGACCCCACCAACTACCACCTCTCTCCTGCCCGCAACCACAAGTGGGAGGTGAGAGTAGACCTCGACTGGCACGACAATACGCTGTCGATAGACTATTTCAGGGAGACGATGAACGACGGGTTCAGATATGCCGCCATCTATGGTTCCTATGCCTACAGGGCTTACGATGTGAGCCAGATGCAGGCAGGCCGCGACTATCACTCGCTGCCCTACACAGAGCGGCAGGTGCTTGACGGCTATCAGAAGGCGGGCAACGGCAGCCGACTGGTGAAGCAGGGCATAGAACTGGCCTTCACCTCGCAGCGCATCCATGCTCTGCGCACCCGTATCAATGTCACCGGAGCGTGGTTTCGTACGCTCTACACCAACAGCCAACCCATGTTCGACGCCGTGAGCACAGTGATAGACAACCAGCCGGTGCGCGAGCAGTATGTGGGGCTTTACGACTGGAACGACGGAAGGCTCAACGACCGCGTCAACACCAATGTGACCTTTGATACGCAGATACCCGAGTGGCGGCTGATATTCACCACCTCGGTGCAGTGCATGTGGATGATACACACCCGCCAGATGTGGAAAAACGGCACGCCCATGGCCTACATCGCAGCCAGCGACGGCCAACTGCATCCCTACACCACGGAGAGCCTCAACGACCCCCGACTCTCCCAACTCACCCGCAACTACAACGCCGACCTCTTCCGACCGTTCACGGTGCCCATGTCGGCCATCGTCAATCTGAAGGTGACCAAGGAGATAGGCCGCATGATGCGCCTGTCGTTCTTCGCCAACAAGATATTGGACTATCTGCCCGACTACACCGCCAATGGGCGCACCATCAGGCGCAATGCCTCACCCTACTTCGGAGTCGAGGCGGGCTTGAGCCTATAACAGACAACCCTAACAGCAAACAGGAATATGAAAACAAGACTTATACTCTACATCATGGCGCTGAGCGTGCTGGCAGCATGCTCCGACCTGGAGACAGGCAGCACCCGCCACACCGCCACGCAGATTGCCGTTACGCCGCCCGTGGGGATAAGCGGCATGCAAATCACCAGCCAGCAGATAAAGATTACCAACCTCACCACCGGCGTCATCACCACCCTGTCGTCGACCGAGGGCATCACCCTCGCCGAGGGGCTCTACGACATGGTCTACTCTGCCGACATCACCTATACCGCCCACAACGCCAACAACGAGACGGCGCAGGCCAAAGGCCGACTTACCGGCAAGGCTGAAAACGTACAGATTACCGGGAGCAGCCGACAGGTGCAGATAGAGACGTTTCTGTCGGCCGACAACGACGACTTCATCATCGAGGAGATATTCTTCGCCGGCACGCTGCGCAGTTCTGGACTGCAGTATTATGGCGACAGCTACATCAAGATTTACAACAACACCGACCACGTGCTCTATGCCGACGGACTGGCTTTCTGCGAGTCGAAGTTCAAGTCTACCCAGTATTTCGAGTACACCCCCGACATACGCAAGGACACCATGACCATCTGGTCGCTCTACGTGATACCCGGCAGCGGTACCGACCACCCCGTGCAGCCTGGCCACTCGCTGCTGCTCTGCGACACGGGCATAGACCACCGCAACGCCAACCCCAACTCCTTTGACCTGAGCGCCGCCGACTTTGAGTGGTACGACGTTTCCACCCACCCCGAACACATGGACATCGACAGCGAGACAGTGCCCAATCTCGACAAGTGGTATTGTTATACCGAGTCGTTCTACGTGTTGCACAACCGAGGATTTACCTCCTACGCCCTGGCGCGTATTCCTATCGACAAGGCGCAGTACCTTAAGGACTACAAGTATACCTATTATTATACGATGTATCTGCCTGCCGGCACGTTCCCCATGCAGCAGGATGCGTACAAGATGCCCAACGCGTGGATTGTCGACGGGGTCAACTGCAGCATCGAGGCCAAGCGCCTGTGGAATATACTGCCCCCATCGGTCGACGCAGGCTGGACCCACTGCGGCAAGATTGACAAGGACGAGACCCGATACTTCCGCAGCGTGCGCCGGAAGCTCCAGTATCTCAACGCCGACGGCACCATGCACCTGCTGGACACCAACAACTCGACCGAGGACTTCAACACCGAGTGCATACCCTCTATCGTCGAGCTGCAGCATACCGCCATCGACGCCGCTGGTACCAAGGCGACCACTGTGACCTATGATGGCATAACTCCCAAGCAGTAGAAGATGAAACACGATACCTCTACCACCTCCCTGACGGCGCTCCTTGCCACAGCCATGCTCATGGCAGTGCCCGCCACCCTCACGGCACAGCAGAATGACAGCTCCCGCACCTCGCTGTCGGCACGTATGTGGCAGACGCAGATGCCGTCGGCCGATTTCGGTGCCGCGCTCTACCTCAACCCAGCCATGCAGAGCTACCGCTACAGCGCCTCTATCAACAGGCTGCAGGCAGGCATGGACTACAGCAAGGCTTCACGCCCCGCGCGACTCGAAGACGGCACGGGCAGCAGCACGGGTTACGGCTGCATCGACGCCTATCTGCACAAGGGCAAAGCCACGCTGTGGGGCAATGCGGCTTATCGCAACGGCACCACGCGCAACGTACGCTTCAGCGAGACCACAGACTACCAGCTGCTCTACCCCTACCTGATGGCCGACACCGTGGGGGGCAACACGCATGGTGAGTATTACCACTTTATGGGTGGTTTCTCCTATCCTTTGGGCCGATGGAACATCGCTGCCGAGGGCGAATACACCGCCCGGATGGAGTTCCGCACCCGCGACCCACGCCCCAAGAACCTCTCGGGCAACCTGATGGCTCGGGTGGGCGTCTCGACCCAGGTGGGCACCGGCGTCATGGGCATGGCTGTGAGCGCCCGACGCTACAAGCAGACCAACGAGGTGAAACTCTACAACGAGGTGAGCATGCCCACCATCTATCACCTCACGGGCATGGGCAACGACTACTACCGTTTCAGGGGAGCCAACACCTCTACCTACTATCAAGGCCACTCTTTAGGGGGCATGCTCAGCTACCGCCAGCGACGCGACAGCCAGCGTGGCGCCTTCGCCCAGGCGGGCTATGAGTTTACAGAGATTGAGAAGATTATCTCTTCGCTCAACCAGCTGCCTCTCGCCACGCTGCGGCTGCATCGGCAGGACGCCACGGCGGGATGGCTGTCGACAGTGGGGCGCCACACGCTGGGCTTGCGGCTCAGCGAGGAGTGGCAGCGGCGTCAGGGCTTCGAGCACATCTTCGGCACGGCTCAAGACAATATCTACCCGCAGATAGCCATTGCCGAGATGTACCGCCTCACCACCCTGCGCATAGGTGCCGACGCGTTCTGGCAGCACGCGCTGCCCATAGCCAGCCGCCGGGGCTACTGGGCGCTGCAGGCGGGTACCGCCTACTGCGACTACCATGAGGAATATGCCGAACCTTATCGGCAGTTGCGGGTAAGGTCATGGCAGTCGGCACTGACGCTCACTGCCGCGGTAGAGTCTCGCCACATGCTTACTCGCCTCCAGGCCACCGCCTCGCGGACATGGCATACCGACGCCCACGCCGACCACATCGAGGGCACCATGGCTACGCCGGTGATGCACGCCTATGAGACCCTCGCCCACCCCGCCTGGTCTACCGGCGCCGCCATCGAGACCTCCTATAAGGCCAGCCCGCGCTTCCACCCCTTTGTGCGCGCCGACTGGCGCTACAGCCGCTATGCGCTGACCGCTCACGGCATGGGCTTGACCCTGGCTGCGGGCATATATTTCTAACAGAATGACAATGACAACATAGACAAATAAAAACCAAAACACAAACAAGTATGAAGAAAATTACACTCTTTCTGGCAGCATGTTTCATGCTCGCCACCGTATCGCTGGCAGAGACCCAGCCTGCAGTGACCTTCAACTGGGCACACACCGTAGACGGCGCCACATCGGCTGGCGACAACATCATCGGTATGGTCAAAGCCTCGGGCGGCGACTACTATGTGGCTACCACATGGGGCACCAACTCCGGGGCCTCACAGGTCAACCTCTGGTTTGACGGCGAACAGGTCACTGGCGCCGACGGCGCCGCCATCGTGGGTAGTCCTTACACGGGCACCAGCAAAAATGGCAACATGTTTCTGCAGAAGGTGAGCAACGCCGGATCTATCGTCTGGAACGCCTATACGCGCAAAGGCGACATCGCGCACGACAAGTCGCACATCGTCCCTACCAAGGACGGCGGACTGCTGGCTGTGCTCAAGACCCGCGCATGGGTGGCAGAGGCAGGCTATGACAACCTGGTAGAATATGTAGACCCCACGGGCCATGTGACCACCATCAAGGACATGGGCAATGTCAGCGGCGAGTACCGCTACCTGGTGCTCAAGATAGCCGAAAACGGCAGCCTGGAGTGGTCGCGCCTCATTGCGGGCAAGGTAGAGAAGCGCAAGAAGGGATTCACCAAGGACAACATGTCGGTCTATGGCGTGGCTGTCGACGAGGATGGTGGCATCTATCTCACCGGTAACTTCCGCACCGAGATGTATCTGAAGAAGACCGACGGAACCGTAGAGACACTCACCGCAAAGAACTCTACCGAATGGGATGGTGACTCTCAGGGTGTGGTGGGCGACCTTTTCCTTGCCAAGTTAGACAAGGACGGCTACTTTGTCAAGAGCCTTACCGCAGAGGGCATCGCCGCCAGCGCGTTCCTGGACAAGGTGGTCTATGCCGACGGCAACCTCTACTTCAACGGACGCATAAAGGGTAAGGCAGGCAACGAACTGACGCTGGGCGGCAAGGCTGTAAGCGTCACCAACGACTGCGAGAACCTCCTGCTGGCATCGGTCAGCGCTGCCGACCTCAGCGTGGGCTATGTCAAGACCATCACCCCCGTGGGCAGCAAGAAGACCATACATAACAACGGCTGCCAGTGGATAGACGGATATGTATACTTCACCGGTTCGTCTATGGGCGGACTCACCGGACTCTACGAGAACAGCAAGGGACAGCACAAGGGCTACATCCTCAAGATGGACCCAGCCACAGGCGAGGTGGTCAAGAGCGCCATACGCCTGGATGGCGGCATAGGCAAGTTCTATGGCGTCTATCTCAACGGCTCCACGATGTATGCCTTCGGCTATGACATGACCGGTGGTGCTCTGCTGGTGCCTGTAGATGCCGCCACACTCTCACTGGGTACCGGCATCACGCTGTGCAAGTATGGTGTAGTGGCTGCCGGCTGCACTCCAATCATAGACGGTGAGAACATGGTAGTGGCCAACCGAGGCAGAAACACCGCGACGCTCTATGGCACCGATTACTCATACACCGGCAACAAGAACTGGGCGATGATATACTACAGCTACAAACTGGCTGGCACATCGGTAGGCATCGGCACGACCACCGCCGAGAGCCAGAAGGGCAAGACAGATGTCTACACGCTCGACGGACGGCTGGTAAAGAGTGCCCAGAGTTATGACAAGGCGGTAGGCGGACTCGCCCAGGGCGTCTATGTCATCGGCAACAAGAAAGTGACCATCCCCTAACCACGACCCGCCATGAAGAGACAACTGTTATCACTCCTGGCCATCACCCTCATGCTCCCTGCCGCGCTGTCGGCACAGACGGTGAAGCAGGACGATGCCGTGCGCACGGGTAAGTTGAAGAACGGACTCACCTACTACATACGCCACAACGCCAAGGAGCCCGGACTGGCCGATTTCTATATCGCCCAGCGGGTGGGCAGCATTCTCGAGGAACCCCGCCAGCGTGGTCTGGCTCATTTTCTGGAGCACATGGCGTTTAATGGTACCAAGCACTTCCCCGGCAAGGGCAAACGGCTGGGCATAGTGCCCTGGTGCGAGTCTATAGGTGTGAAATTCGGAGCCAATCTCAATGCCTACACCTCGGTAGACCAGACCGTCTACCACATAGGGGCTGCCCCCATCGGCCGTGAGGGCATCGTAGACTCTTGTCTGCTGGTGCTCAACGACTGGAGCCACTACATACTGCTCGAGGACAAGGAGATAGACAAGGAGCGTGGCGTGATACGCGAAGAGTGGCGCAACCGGCGCTCGGGCATGGCGATGCAGCGGCTCATGGAGCGCGTGATGCCCAAGATATACCGCGGCTCCAAGTACGAGGACTGCATGCCTATAGGCAATATGGACATCGTCAGCAATTTTCCCTATCGGGACCTGCGCGACTATTATGACAAGTGGTACAGGCCCGACCTCCAGGCGGTGATTGTGGTGGGCGACATAGATGTAGATCGCATGGAAGCCAAAATCAAACGGCTCTTTGGCAAAATTCCCGCCGCCAAGAACCCGGCAGAGCGCATCTACTACCCCGTAAACAGCAGCGACCGCATGATAGTGGCGATAGAGAAAGACCGCGAGCAGCCCATCGCGCTGGGGCATCTCTACATGAAGCGCGCAGCAACGCCCCGCGCAGAGAAGACCACCATGGACTATCAGCGCGACGGATATATGGAGGGGCTCATCGTCAGCATGCTCAACAGCCGACTGGCAGACAAGGGCAAGGAGACCGTCAACCCGCCCTATATGAGCAGCACGGTGCGCGACGGAATGTTCTTCGTATCGGGCACCAGCGACGCCTTCAGCCTCAGCATAAGCTGCAAGCAGGACAACATACTGGGTGGCATCGCAGCGGCTGTGGCTGAGGTAGAGAGAGTGTGCCAGCACGGATTTACTGCCGACGAACTGGCAAGGGCAAAGGCCATCTATCTCAACGCAGCCCAACGGCGCATGAAGATGGAGGGCGACCGCCGCAACAGTAGTCTGGTCAAGCAGTGTGTAAACAACTTTCTCGACGGCGAACCGATACTCTCGCCCGCCTACAGTTATGAGTTGATGCAGAAGATGGACCAAGAGGTAACCCTCAAGGACATAAACAGCCATATCGGCACCATCATCACCGACCGCAACCAGGTCTTCGTGCTCTACGGCCCCGACCGCAAGGAGGTGCTGCTGCCCTCCGAGGCAGAGATAGAAGAGACCATCGCCGAGGCGCAGCGCCGGCAGTATGACGCCCACGTAGACGCCCACACCGCGACAGCCATCATGGACAAGATGCCCACTCCGGGCACAATAGTGAAGGAAGAGGCTACGGGCAAGTGGGGCATGACGCGGCTCACGCTGAGCAACGGGATGGAGGTGTATGTCAAGCCCACCGACTATCAGGCCGACGTGGTGACCATGACCGTCAAGGGCGAAGGCGGAACATCGCTCTACCCCGACGCCGACATCCCCAACTTCGCGCTCCTGGCAAGTGCCATCACCGAGGGTGGCGTGGGCAGCATGACAAGCACCCAACTGCGCAAGGCGCTTACGGGCAAGTCGGTGAAGGTGGCACCCGCGATAGGCCAGTCGTCACAGCGCATCACGGCGACATCGTCGGTGAAAGACCTGGAGACGATGCTGCAACTCACCTATCTCTACTTCACAGCCCCAAGACGCGACTCGGTGGCATTTGAAGGACTGAGAAACCGCACGCGGTCGTTTCTGACCAATCGCAGTGCCAGTCCGAAGGTGGTATACAACGACAGTCTGAGCGCGGTGCTCTATGGCAACAACCCGCGCACGGCGCCTGCCACACGGCAGATGGTAGACCGCGCCGACTATGGCCGCATCATGGAGATATATCGTGAGCGGTTTGCCGACGCATCGGCGTTCAAGACGGTCATCATAGGCAATGTGAGCATAGACAGTCTGCGCCCGCTGCTCTGCCGCTATCTGGCAGCGCTGCCCGCCACCCACAAGGGCGAGAAGGCCGACAAGAGCCGTCTGCCACGTATGGTGAAGGAAAACAAGGTGGTGAAGTTTGGCCGCAAGATGGCTACGCCAGTGACCCAGGTCAACATCATGTACACAGCAGACATAGACTTCTCGCCCCGTGCCGACCTGACGCTCGACATCATGCAGCGCTGTCTGCAGATAGCCTATACCGACTCGGTGCGCGAGGACAAGGGAGGCACCTATGGTATCGGCGTGAGCTTTGAGCTGGACAAGGACGAAGAGCCCAATGCCCTGCTGCGCATAAGCTATAAGACCGACCCCACCCGCTATGACGAACTCAACCCTATCGTGTACCGACAGCTGCAGCACATGGCCACCGACGGACCCATAGCATCGTCGATGGACAAGGTAAAGCAGTATCTGAAGAAGCAGTATGCGCAGAACGCCATGACCAACGACTACTGGAGCTACATCATCTGGCACCAGATAGACGACGAGGCCGACTTTGACACGGGCTACTGCCAGATGGTAGACAGCATCACGGCCCACGATGTGCAGCAGATGGCGCAGACGCTACTGAAGCAGAACCACCGCATAGAGGTGACCATGTGCTCGGAATAGCAACGGGCAACAGCCAGGCTGCTGACCATCTCTGCAAGCAAGGAGGGTACCTCTACAAGCGTGGAGGGTACCTCTGCAAGCGTGGAGGGTACCTCTACAAGCGTGGAGGGTACCTCTGCAAGCGTGGAGGGTACCTCTGCAAGCGTGGAGGGTACCTCTGCAAGCGTGGAGGGTACCTCTGCAAGCGTGGAGGGTACCTCTGCAAGCGTGGAGCATACCTCTGCAAAAGCGCTGACCGCGAAGCGGAGTGTGCCAGTGATATCGACTGATGGAAATGACCGCATCTGCCGAAGCTGCAACCATCATTGGCGGCTCGTATCAATAGGCACGTGGACACGTATCGAATGACACGGGAGCACGCATCGTAAGGCACGCGCTCACGCATCAAACGATACGAGCCGACAACGATGGTGAAAATACTTATATCAATGGTTGGCAAGGTCGCCATAGTGGCCTTGTCAACCATTGTTCATTTACTACCACTTCGTAAGCATTGTCAGCAAAACGCTAACTATTTTCTGTTTTTTCTTCATTTTTCCTACGAATCTATTCATTATTGTCAAAAAAGTATTACCTTTACAGCCGAAAAAAGTGAAGACATCGGCTGAGCCGTGGCAAAAGGCCGTGGCAAAGCAGATGATACAGGGTACAATAATCTGCATACAACCAGTATTCGTAGACCAAATAAACTTTTATCCAATATGAACAAGCAGACAGCAGAAGATAATGAGATTAGGGCAAGTTGACATCTCGACGTGAGTGTCACTTGGCTTAACGGGTGACAACGAGAATGATGACCATAGAAGAACCAATAATAATTATAACAAGTAGAAACATGTGTGGAATAGTAGGATATATAGGTCAGTCTGACGCCTTCCCCGTCCTCATCGAGGGCTTGAAGAGACTGGAGTATCGTGGATACGACAGCGCGGGAGTGGCGCTGATTGGCAATCAGGATAACCTCAATGTGTATAAGACTAAAGGAAAAGTAAGTAATCTGGAAGCATTGGCAGCTGACAAGGACTGCAGCGGCCACATAGGTATAGCCCACACGCGCTGGGCAACCCATGGAGAGCCGTCGGCAGCCAATGCCCACCCTCATGTGAGCATGAGTGGAGAGCTGGCGTTGGTGCATAACGGCATCATCGAGAACTACCAGGTGCTGAAAGAGCAACTCGCAGACAAGGGCTATACGTTCAAGAGCTCTACAGATACCGAGGTGCTGGTGCAACTCATCGACCATTACTACCAGCAGAACGGCAAGGATTTGGTCTCTGCCGTATGTCAGGCGCTGAACGATGCCATCGGCGCCTACGCCATAACCGTGATGGAAAAGAAGGACCCGGGGCATATCGTGGCTGCCCGACAGTCAAGTCCGCTGGTGGTGGGCGTGGGCAAGGACAACAAGGACTTCTATATCGCCAGTGACGCCACCCCCATCGTGGAGCACACCAACAAGGTGGTGTATCTCGAAGATGGAGAGATAGCCGACATCAGAGTGGGAGAGGAACTGAACATCATCAACCTCGAACATGCCTCGTGCAGCTATACCATCAAGACCGTGGACCTGGACATCAGCAAACTCAGCAAGGGCGGCTTTGACCACTACATGCTGAAGGAAATCTATGACCAGCCCAACTGCCTGAAGGACTGTATGAGCGGAAGGCTCATCGTGGACAAGGAGCATCCGGAAAACAACCATATCGTGCTCTCGGCGCTCAGAGACTATCGCGACCGGCTGGTAAACGCCAAGCACCTCATCATCGTAGCCTGCGGAACGAGCTGGCACGCCGGACTCATAGGCAAGCAACTCATCGAGAAGATGTGTCGCAAGCGCGTGGAGGTGGCTTACGCCAGCGAGTTCAGATACGTGGACCCCGTGATAGAGCCCGAAGATGTGGTGATAGCCATCAGCCAGAGCGGCGAGACCGCCGACACGCTGGCAGCCATAAAACTGGCCAAGGAAAAGGGGGCTCTGATTTTCGGCATCGTCAATGCAGTGGGCTCATCTATAGCCCGCGAGACCGACACCGGCGTCTACATCCATGTGGGCCCAGAGATAGGCGTGGCAAGCACCAAGGCTTTCACGGGGCAGGTGACCGTGCTCACGCTGCTCGCACTGGCCCTGGGACACGAGCAAGGCACGCTCGACGACGCCGACTACCATGAGATGATAGAGGAACTCTCGGAGATACCGCAGAAGATGGAGAAGGTGCTGGAGCAGGCGCCAATGATAAAGTCGTTGGCTCTGATGTTTACCTACGCCCACAACTTCCTCTACCTGGGGCGTGGCATGAACTTCCCGGTGGCTCTAGAGGGCGCATTGAAGCTGAAGGAAATCAGCTATATCCATGCTGAAGGTTACCCCGCCGCCGAGATGAAACACGGCCCTATCGCCTTGGTAGACCAAGATATGCCCATCGTCTTCATCGCCACCCATCACCAGCTCTATGAGAAGATAATCTCTAACATGCAGGAAGTGAAATCAAGAAACGGCCGCATCCTCGCAATTGTTACCGAAGGCGACGAGCTGGTGAAGAACATCGCCGACAACGAGATAGAAATCCCCAAGACCCTGAATGCACTGATACCACTGCTGAGCGTGGTTCCGCTGCAGCTCCTCGCCTACTACGTGGCGGTGGACAAAGGTCTGGATGTGGATATGCCAAGAAACCTGGCAAAGAGTGTGACCGTGGAGTAAACGGAGTCTATGACAGGACTGCCCACGGCGGTCATCAAGGGATGGAGTTCAGTTACGGAATCGATGCAGACGGCTCCGAAAAAGTGTTTTTTTCCCACCAAGAGCGTCACTTTTTGAACAAATCGCTCCCTGATTGCTAAAAAAGTATTAACTTTACGGCAGAAAATAACCAAATGAATTATAAACAACACAAACCATTATGGATGCACAGAAAGTAGACATGTTTATCATGGCCAATGGCAAGTATTTTTCCGAAGAGAAGATTTCCTTTATTCGCACCAGGCTGCTCGAGCTGGACGACTCCAGGTGAGTGCCAATCAGCAGCCTGCAATTCAAGAGCCCCACGGTCGCCCTCGTCTTGTCCATCTTCCTGGGATGTTACGGCATTGACCGCTTCTATATCGGTCATATCGGCTTGGGAGTTGCCAAGCTGCTTACTTGCAGCGGAGTCGGAATCTGGTATCTCCTCGATTGGTTTTTTATTTTAGGGGCTACTCGTAATGAAAACCTCAAAAAGCTCGAACCTCTGCTCTTTTAAGAAATTCTATATCCTGTCGACCATCATCTACGCCATCGCATGTGCATGGATGATGGTGGCATACTGCACTGAGGGGCAAAGCGGCTTGGTCGTTTGCCCCTCAAAATTAATCTACCACATCCCGTGCCCAGGCTGCGGCATGACCCGTGCCACGCTGCTGGTGATACATGGCCACTGGGCAGACGCCATCAAGATGAATCCCAATGTGATAATATGCATGGTAGGCATCATCATATTCCCCATCCTGCTGGTTGCCGACATGGCAAGAGGCACTGCCTGTCTGCATCAAACATATCAGAAAATAGAGCATCTGCTGCACAAGCGACTCGTCATCTCGCTCATCCTGCTCTTCGAGTTGGCTATTATGGCACACAACTACGGTTGCGGTATATGAGGCGTGGATGAAGGGGCTGATGGCGGGTAAGGCGATGGGGATGAAAACCGTTTAGGGCTGGATTCCACGTATGGAATTCAGCCCTAAACGGTATTTGACGGGCAACGAGCCCTTAATAATCAAGTTCAACGTCTTTGCCAAACGGCGCAAGGGCCAGCCCTGCCATCTTGAAATGCTGCTTGCCCCAGGGGATGCCAATAATGGTAATATAAAGGAACAATCCGAAAATTGCGTGCATGAGCCAGGCAAAGATACCTCCACACATGAACCAAATGAAATTCATAAAAACGCGGAGGCAACCAGTGGGGCTTTCCGTGGGAATGACTCTGGCACCAAACGGCCAAAGGCAAAGCAGCCCAATCTTGAACGCCTGCATCGCAAAAGGGATGCCGATGACAGTAATGGCCAAAGCCAGACTACCCGTAAAATAGCCAAAGGCTGCCTCAAGGCCGCCACACAACAACCATACAATGTTAGCAAACGTTTTCATATTCCTATTTATTTCAGTTATTAAGTTAATGGACGCATCCCCAACCCTGCCGCCTGAATAAGATATGCAGAGCGAAGCACGATGAGACAACAGATTGCTGGTGATAATCACCAAGGGCAAAGATACGGCTTTTTTGAATATTACACACAACTTCTGCATACTTTTTGATGCTCAGAAGGAAGAAACAGCACATCAGAGGTAACCGCAAATGCAGAAATAATCACGCTCCTGACAACAACTATCCACAGGGATATGGACGGGCAAACAGCATGAGGAAAATCGGCCAGGCCGACATCAAACAACCTGCATCCTTGGTTGCCAAAACATCCCAAACAGGCATGCTGCAAAGGATCATACAATAGTCTGGGCATAATAGATAGCATCATACTATAAAGAACAATCTGTTGAATCTATTCTACAATCTCCCTCTGACGAAAGATGGTCATTTGGAACTGAATCTTGACTACATTTACAAGTCTTCGAATGATGACCAGGCTGTCAAAACCTCTAATAAAGATAAAGCAAATAAGTTGGATTATTAATACGACGGAAATTATAATGTCTATCTATGTATCAGCAAATTACAACTATCGCATAGAGGAGAATGTAAACTTCTATCTGAAGATGAATTATACAAGCAAGACAGAAGACGCTGTTTGCAGACAATACCCGTCATTGTGCGCCAGCGCTGGCATTACCTTCAGTTTCCTGGACAAGACATTACAGCTGAATATAGCTTGTCATGACTTGTTCCGTAAAGAGTACTCTGATTGGGAAGTCAGGTACTACAACATAAACAACAAACAAAAGAACAATGTGGACTCGCGCTTCTGTTCTATCTACTTGAGATACAATATCTACAAAACGTCACGTAAGAATAAAGTCAAGGATGTGGATAATGTATTGAACAGATTATAGGCATACGCGACCATTTTCCTACACACCAACAAACCGTAATCATTACTTCGCGAGCCTACCCCAACCAGTCTGTAAAGATAAGTATACAGTCGTACACCTTATCCAGGAATTTCCCTATCCGTTGCTTAATGCCTTTCCAATATATTCCCTTCATATTAATAAGACTATTTCTGTTATCTATACTCAAGCAAATCTTTTGGTACACCATAACAATTTGAATGAACTATAGATTCATCTATAACTTTACGTAGCTCTTCATTAATGCCGCTTGTTATTATTTCGTCAATTCTATTCTCGCTTACTATCATAAATCATAATCTATATACAATAAATGCCTTATCACTGCAAAATTACGTTCTTTTTTTGACTAAAACAAAGGCTTTCAGATATTTATTTGGCAACAATCCGAAACAAGCCGTATTGCTTTGAATGGTTACGCATATCTAACGCATGGGAGTGAATGGTATGTGTGGACAGGTCCGGAAAGTGGGTCTGGAACCGGCTAATGGTGACGTGTATGTATTTGTGGGCAAGTCTCGCACGACCATGAAGTTGCTCCATTGGGAACGTAGAGGTTATGTGATGTACTACAAACATTTGGAGCAGGGCCGTTTCCATCCTCGCATATCAAAGAGGCGAT
This sequence comes from Prevotella sp. P4-51, assembly GCF_002251455.1. Taxonomy (NCBI): domain Bacteria; kingdom Pseudomonadati; phylum Bacteroidota; class Bacteroidia; order Bacteroidales; family Prevotellaceae; genus Prevotella; species Prevotella sp. P4-51. Next base: position 1,520 of record NZ_NPJM01000076.1, on the reverse strand, counting down.
GGACGAAAAGGCGGCCAAGATAGAGGCAATGGCCAAAGAGATAGAGGCCGAAAACCGCAAACGTAGGACACGCGCAAAGAGGACTCCGTCGCGTCCTTCGAGCTACCGGTACGCAGGACTTGAGGAACGCACAACCGTCATGATGCCGGAAGGTGTGGCTGCTGGCGAATGCGACATCAACGACAAGGATGTTTCCCGCATACTCCATCGCGAACCGGCAAAGGTATGGGTTGAAATCATAGAGCGCCCCTTATTGCGCATGAAAGCCGACAAGGATTCGCCCAATCCGCGCATATACCAGGCCAAGGCACCTCATGCGGTCATCGGCAGCAACCATGTCGGCGCCGACATGCTCACGCAGATAGTGATAGACAAATACCGATACCATCTGCCCGAATACGGCCAGGTCAGGCAGCATGTCGAACTCGGACTGAAACTCCCCACCTCCACGCTGAACGGCTGGGTGCATGCCGTGCCCTCCAGACTGGAACCTGTTTACGAGGCTTTGCGCGACGATGTCCGTAACAGTGATTATCTACAGATAGACGAGACCCCGTGGCGCATAGCCGATTCTCCAGGCAAGAGCCGCAAGGGATATGCGTGGCAGTTTCTCGACAACCGCCCGCAGAGCCACGGCCTCTATTTCCTTTATGTGAACGGTTCGCGTGCGGGGACAGTCCCACGTGCTGAGCTGCGCGATTTCCGTGGTGCAATACAGACCGAGGGATACGGCGTATATGATTATTTTGAGTTACTGGACAATGTGACCCTTCTGGGTTGCATGTCTCACGTGCGCCGTAAATTCACCGACGCCCAGGCATCATATCCCGAACTGGCCGTGCGGGCGGTAAAATGGCTGGATCTGCTCTATGACCTCGAGGCAAACCTGAAGGCGAAAGGAGCCACGTATGAGGAAATAGCCGCCGAGCGTCAGGCCAAGGCATTGCCGATAATGGATGCCATAGAAAAATGGATGGAGAGCGAACATACGAAATGAACCCCATCCGACCCCGTGAGCAAGGCACTCGACTACGCCTATAAGTTATGGCCCCGCCTGCGTCGCTATGCTCTTGATAGCCGTTACCATATTGACAACAATTCCGTGGAGCGCAACCAGCGTCCGTCAGTGATGGGCTGCAAGAACTACCTGTTAAGCAAAAGCGATAGCGGAACCGTTGACAACGCCATCATCTATTCGCTGATAGAGAGCTGCGAAATCGTAGGTGTCAATTCACTTCAATGGCTCACCCATGTGTTGCAGTCGCTCCACGACGACACCACGGCCGAACAGATAACACAAATGCTTCCTTAGAACTACAGAAAAACTCGCGAATAGAACTTCGCGAGTTTTTTTATTCAAAGCAATACGGCTTGTTTCGGATGGTTACATCACGGCTCACCCGATAAACCAAGGGGATTAGGCATATAGTTTTGTAAGTCTGAAAAGAAAGAACTTTATATCCGTTACTCCTCTTAAAGCAGCTCTAAACGCCTTTATTTTAGCATTGAATGATTCAGCA
>NZ_NPJM01000075.1:0-20457 GCF_002251455.1 Prevotella sp. P4-51 | reverse complement strand
GGGAGGGTTGGAGTGGGGCTTGAGGATGGTTGGGGAGGGGCTTGAGGCATACCTCATGGTGCTGATGCTACACTGAGGTTTACCGTATCATAATCTTCTTGCCGCTGTTGATGTAAACGCCGGGCTGGGTGGGGCGATGGGAGTATTGGCGACCCTGCAGGTCGTACCAGATAGAGGGTCGGCGCTGGATGTCGGTGGTCACGGTGGTTATGGCGGTAGGAGTCTGCGGGGTCACATCGGTCACGTAGTAATGGTTCTGGCTGTCCTTGCTGGTGGCAATTTCGAGGAACGCGTCCTTGTTGATGTCGTACACGTTGACGGTCTGGGGAGAACCGCTGGCGGTGCTGAAGACAAATGAGAGCATGGCATCGCGCTTGGCTATACGGTAGGTGCGGCTGTACCACTTGCGACCTTCTATGGTCTTAGCGACGGTGACGGCGTCGCCAGGCCACGTGCCAGTGGCAGTGAAGTTGTCGCCGTACTGGTCGTCCCAAGCCCAGAAGTTTACGCGGCTCCATCCCACGTTGTCAGCGTTCACGTTTATGGTGATGTCGTAGGGAGTGAAGGCCTCGGGAGCGCTTACCTCATAGGTGCGCGTGATGACAGCCGATACCGTGGTGCCTACGAGCAGTCCCACACTCAGCGTGGTGGTGCCGGCGGGGATGTCGACGAGCGTGCCACTTGCCGCCTTGCGGCTCTGCGCGGTGGGCGTGGTTCCGTCGGTGGTGTAGACCAGTTGCGCACCCGGCTGGCTGCTCACCGCAGTGAGACGAGCCTTCTGCACATCGTCATAGTGACCGGAGGGAAGGTCGACCCAAGCCACGTTGCTGCTGTTGCTGAGCAAGTAGCGATAGTGATATCCGCGCAGTATCTCGGTATAACCCGCCGGAGCCTGGTAAGCGTTGGCGCGCTGGCCCATCACGGCGTAGAGAGTGCCGTGAGCACCTTCGGTCTTGAGGACATTGCACTGCGTGGCTACATACTCGTTGAAGACGGTGGTGCTGGTATTGGTGATGCCAGCTATGTGGCGGGCATTAATCATCATCTTGATGTCTGTGGGGTATGCCTGCCAATGCTTGTAGAAGACACAGGGCGTGCCGCAGGCAGCGAGGATGTAGGCGTTGGCAGCAAGCGTGTCTTTGCGTATAGGGTCTTGCTGCTCCGTGCTGGATCGATACTCGGTGTCGTGGTTTTCCACAAAACTCACCGCATAGCGGCGGTAGGCAGCATCGCCGACGAGTCCGTTCTTTGCCCTGGCGCTCCAATTGGAAGCGATGAGGTCGCGCACGGCGTAACGCACGGGGAAGTCGAAGGCAGCCGATGTGGGCTCGCCGTTGACCTTGGTGGCATTTATCCAGGCCTTGACGGTATTGGCGTTGCCGTCCCAGTATTCGCCTACGGAGAAGCGAGGCTTGAGGGCGGTGTTGTAGATGCCAGTGAACATTCCGGCGTAGCCCTTGACCATGTCGTAACGCAATCCGGCGTAGCCGAAGTCGTTGAGCAGCATGTCGAGGTAAGCCTTCACCACGCTCTGCACGTTGGAACTGTAGTGGTCGAGGTCGCGCATGCCATCCCAGTCGTCGCCCGAGTCATACTTGTTGCTGAGACTCAGCTTAGGACTCTGGCCGACAGCCCAGTTGTAGGTGCTACCACCATCATCGTCGTGGCAGATGTCGGTAGAATACATGCGGTAGGTCGTGCCCTTGTATGTCTCTACAGGGAAGTCGGTCCAGCTGGTGAGGGTATTGCGGTGGTTGATGACCACATCGGCAATGGTGCCAATGCCCTTGCTCTTGAAGGTCTTGATCATCGAGCGCAGTTGGGTCTCGTTGCCAAACGAGCTGTTGTAATTGCTGAACCAGTAAAGGTCGTCGTAGCCCATGGAACGTCCGCTGCCGCAGTTGGCACTCTGCGGTATCCATACCAGACTGAAGTAGGGTGCGAGGTCATCGGCCTGGGCTTCGAGGTTGAACCACTTTGACGCGCGGTATGAATCCCAATAGAATCCTTGCAGCATCACGCCGTCGTAGTTGGCTGGCCAACCCTGTGCATGGATGCCTAATGTTGCCATAAGGGCAACGAGAGTCATGTAAAATGTCTTCATCTTATTCTGTTTTTAGTTACTATCAGAGCAGAGGGCATACCCATACTATCGTATACCCCAATTATGGTTGTCGGCGAGGTTAGTCCGCTTGCATCGCGCCGCTGGGCAACCCCTTTGGTTTATACTCCAAAGTTATCTCAAATTCCCCTATAAACAAGTGTGACAGAGTGAGAAACGTACAAACCAGTTGCGCAATCGTTTGCACGTTGGCGCGTCGCCAATAAAAAAAGAGACCACTCACGCCAAGTGAGCAGTCTCTTCCAATCTAACTTAAAAAATCTAAAGCCTTAACGAATCTATGTGACAAAATGTATCTATGTCTTAAGGATTTACAATTACTTTGCGATAGGGGTGAACGAGTAGGTGCCATCCTCGAGATTGATGGTTAACAGCAAATCTCCGCTCATCTTCAGGCATCCTGCACCTACATCATTCTTTGCGGTACGTCCAACGAGGCTTCCTTCGGCAGCACCGTCGCCGTTTTCAACCACACCATAGGCTGCATTGTCAGCGTCTACCCAGTTGCCATTTCGGAATGTAGACTCAGGCACAACCTTCCACCACCATCCGGAGGCAGCATCGCTCTCGCTGATGTTCACCTTAAGGGTGAATACGGGGTTGTCGTAGGGGTCGCCACTGTGGTCAAACTTGATGGCATTAGCTACCGACCATCCGTTGATGGTACCCAGCAGGTAGTAGTTGTTCTCGATGACGAGGTCGCTCGGGTAAGGAGTAACCTTCACCTGGGAGGCGCCCAGATAAGTGTTGGGGTCGCCTACGCGGACTACTGAAGTCCCGTCCTTGACGATGTAAGCGGCGTAGCGCAGGTAGAGCTGCTTGGCCTTGGAGCCGCGGCTGATGGCTGCCACATAAGCGTTCTGGAAGTCAGAGGCTTTCACGACAGCTGTGTCGGAATCCATTTCGCATACCAGGGTGCCGTACTTGGCGAAGTCGGCGGTCTTGCTGAACTGCAGCTCGTACCTTATCTTGCTGCCAGCGGGGAGGTTCTTCACGCTTTCGGTGAAGAGCTTCACCTTGTTGTCCTTCATATATGCCTCCTGCAGATTGACTGCCTCGGGGACAATGCTCTTGAGCGTGATGTCGTCGACAGCAAAGGCTTGCTCCTGAGGATTAACCTGTGGCAGGGCCTCTGTCCAGTCGTCATCGCACGAGGCGAAGACGAGAGACAGGACTGCTATAAATGCTATTGTTGATTTCTTCATGATTATGTTCACTTTGACGTTACTGAAATGTTAACCTACTTTCTCGAATTTGACGGTCATCTTAGAGTCGTTGCTCATATTGACGGTAATCTTGACTTTTCCGCCAGCCCAGCCGGGCAACTGGTAGCTACCCTTACCCTTGACGATGGCTCCGTCGTAAATGCCGTTGGTCATACTGATGTCCTTGGGTGCGTCTTTCTCCTGGATACCGTAAGAATCCTTGTCCCATCCAGTCAGAGCTGTGTAGAAACGGAACTGGAACTTATCTGCAGGAATGTCGAATTCTCCGTAATAGACCTTGCTGCCTACAGCATTGTCGTCCTCGAAGAGTTTCCAGGGTTCGTAGTGGGCCTTATTATCTTCGGAAGGACCAGTCCAACCCTCAGGTGCACCTACGAGGTAGATGTAGCCCGGCAGACGCAGAGCGAAGTAGCCCTTAATCTTCTCCATAGCCACAACATTTGAGAGGATGCTGGTGTCCTCGTACTTCAGGATTTGAGACCTTACGCGGAAGTATACCTTGCGGGCAGGCTCGTCGGTGTAGGTTTCCTCACTCGTGATGCCGCGCAGTTTGCAGATGGCTTCTGCTATCTGGCTTGCCTTCACGTTCAGGTTGCATGAAGTGTAGGCGTCGCCAAGTTCAACAAAATTAGCGAAGGTCGCATCGAGTGACACCTGCATGTAGTAATTGGCTGATGCAGCGAAGCCATAGTCGGCCTGCGAGCAAGTGAAGTTTACAGTGCCAGCCTCCTTGTCATAGCCAAGGTCTACGTATTGGTTGGCAGTAGCCGGTGTGTTCAGCACGAGCTTGGTAGGCGTCTGGATGACGGGGTTCTCCTCTTCAGGGCCGCTGCACGAAGCGGTGGCAAGCACCAGGCTGATGAAGCTGAACAGTATATAACTTAATTTTTTCATTGCTTAATCTGTTTATAAAGATTGATTGATGCTTAATAATTGGGGTTCTGCTTGAAGTCGGGCTGAGCAGCGATTACCGATGAAGGAATCGGGAATACGTTCATGTAGTCAGGAATGCTGGCACCCTTGTCTACATTGCCCTTCCATGACCAAGTGTACTTGCTGCCGGTAAAGAGTCCGAAGCGAACGAGGTCTGTACGGCGCACGTTCTCCCAGTACAACTCGCGGCAACGCTCGTCAATCATGTTCTGCTCGTTGAGGTCGGTCTGAGTCCATGCTGAAACGCCTGCACGTTCACGTACATAGTTGGCATATTCCACACCCTTGGCCTTGTCGGCAGCTCCGCGCATTGCACACTCGGCAAACATCAGATAGACATCGGCCAGACGGATGAGGGGAAGGTCGGTGTTGGGGAACTTGGTGATTTCACCCTTCTTGAAATTACCGTTGCTGCCGCGCAGCAGATTGGTAAACTTAACCACGCCATAGCCGTCGGTAAACTTAGAGAATGCGGTGTTCTCCTTCTTGAATCCGTCTACATCCTTCTTCCACATAGACCAGCGTACGTCGTTGGGCTCGGAAGCAAACTTGTCGGCAAATTCCTTGGTGGCGTGCATACAGCCCCACTGCTGGTTGAGTCCGTAGTCCTCGCAGTTCATATAAGCGCCATCGTTATCGACGGTCAGGTTGCTGATAGCTGCGCAGCAGAGGAAGGTGGTGCCTCCGTAAGGAGTGAGCTCAACGGCATCGTAGGGAATACCCCAAAGGATTTCGTTGACATCTGAGCCACCTGGCATATATACATCGTTGTCGCCGCAGAACAGATAGAGGTAGTGCTCTGCAAGACCAGAGCCCTTGAAACCTTTGCCCTTATGGCGTGCGATGATGTTCTCGCAGTGCTGAGCGCACTTGTCGTAGGCTGGAGTGCCGGTAAAGACGCCTGCATTGAGATAGAGACGGGCGAGAAGAGCCTCAACGCCGTCCTTGCCTACGCGACCGTAGTGGGGAGTGGCATCAGACATGTTGGCAACGATGTCTTCCAACTCGCTGGCCAGCCATGTGTAAAGCTCGACGCGTGAAATCTGCTTGGGCTTGCTTCCTACGGCGTCGTCTTCGGTGACGAAACCACCCATACCGAAGAGGTCTACGATATTATAGTAGCTCATGGCGCGCAGCGCACGGGCTTCGAGAGCCATATCCTTGAACTGGTCCTTGCCCTTGATGAGGCGCAGGAAGTCGTTGCAGATGGCTATCTCTACATACATACGGCTGTATGTACCGAAGATGTTGGCGTTGCCCTTACCCCATGTGTTGGTGTTAAGGTCGATGACGCCCTCGTCTTTCCATATCCACTTTGTCTCGTCGGTGGGGAACTCGTTGAGCATAAAGAGCGCACGTGTGTACTGCCCGGTACCGCCGTCGAGACCAGAGATATCTGAATCTCCGTCGGGACCGCCCTGGCCAGATACAGCCAAGCCAGAGTAACACTTAGCCAACACGGCCTCGTAAGCAGCCTCTGTCATGTTGCCGGCTGTGGTGGTGTTCGGATCATTGGGCTCAAGATCCAAATCGCCGATACAGGATGTGGTAGTCAGGGCCAGACCTGCAAACAATGCTGAAGCTATGATGCTTTTATATGATTTCATATTATTATAGTCTTTATTGTATTGTTAGACGCTTGTTGTATGATTTAGAAACTTGCCACTACACCGATGGTGAAGGTTGTAGCACGTGGGTAGACGTCGCGGTCGATACCGCTTGCCACCTCTGGGTCGAGACCCTTATACTTGGTGATGACAAATGGGTTCTGGACTGCTCCGTAGAGACGCAGACGCATCTTGTTGTCGAGCAGATAGGGCCATGTGTGACCCAGTGTGATGTTGTCGCAGCGCAGGAAGCTGGCATTGCGCAGCCAGTAGTCGCTCTTCATGATGCCTATTGCAGGATTGACGGTACCGTTGAAGTAGTAATCGGTCTGGATGAGGTTGTTTAACTTACCGTTCTTCCAACAGTTGTCAACGACAGCATGGTCAGACATGGCGTCGGCATAAACATAGTTGCCGATGTTGGCGTGCATTGCGATACCGAGGTCCCAGTTCTTCCAGTTGAAAGTAGAAGAGAAGCTCATTGTCACCTTCGGGTCTTTGCTGTGATATATGCGGCGGTCGTCGTCGTTGATTACACCGTTATTATCCTGGTCTACGTATACACCTTCCAGTGGCTTGCCGTCCTTGTCGTACACCTGCTCAAAGAGGTAGAATGAATTGATAGGATGACCAACGGCCTGTACCTGGCAGTTGTTTCCGTTACCCGAAGAGATGCCACCTGTCTCAATATATGAACCATCGTTGTTGAGCTTGGTAATCTTGTTCTTGTTGTAAGCCACGTTGTAGCTGGCAGTCCAAGAGAAGTCTTTGGTCACGATAGGACGTGCTGTGATAGAGAACTCGACACCCTGGTTCTTCAGTGTTCCGATGTTCTGGTTCATCATGTTGGTGGTAGACGAACCGCTGGGTACTGATACGTAGCTCAACAAGTCCTTTGACTTACGCAGATAGAAATCCAAGCTGGCAGAGATGCGGTTGTTGAGGAAGGCAACATCAACACCGGCGTCCCATGTAGTAGTCTCCTCCCACTTCAGTTTGGGGTCGTAACCCGAGGGGTACATGGTAGAGATGAAACCATTGCCGCTGAGTGAAGGATAGTTAGAGCCCTGTACAGACGATACGTATGTGGCGAGGTAAGGATAGTAGTTGTCGCCGATATCCTGCTGACCAGTGACACCCCAACTGAGGCGGAGTTTCAGTTCGTCCATCACCTTCTTGACGCTCTTCATCCAAGGTTCGTCAGTGACTTTCCATGCGAATGCCGCTGCGGGGAATACGCCCCAACGGTTTTCCTTGCTGAAACGTGAAGAAGCATCACCACGTACGGTGAATGTCAAGAGGTAGCGGTCCATCAGAGTATAGTTGATTCGTCCGAAGAATGACAGCAACTGAAGATGCTTAGCCCATGCCGTCTTGGCGGGGTCGGTGTAGGTAGTACCCTCACGCTGTGTACCCCAGTTGAGAGTATAGGTGCCGTCAGCGTTGAGAACAGGAGTGCTGAAACCGTCGGTGGTGAAAACAGTACCGTTGTTGTGGCCGTCGCTATAGAAGCGCTGCCAAGAATAACCAGCTGTAACATCGAAGAACGACTTGATGCAGTCTACCTGCTTCTGGTAGTTCATATAGAAATCGAGCAAGGTATTGCTCTTGAACTGCTCGATGTACTGGTGAGTACCGGCACCGTCGTTGCGCCATCCGTCCCATGCTGTAGGTGAGTTGGCTGCAGTGTAGAGGTTCTCCTTAGACTTGCTCACATCGTAACCGAGGTTGAGGTTGAAGTGCAGGTCGGGCAACCATTTCAGTGCATAGTCAATCTGCAGGTTACCGTTGCTGCGCAGTACTGTGGCCTTGTCGTCCTTGTCGGTAGCAGTGGCAATTGGGTTGTTTGTACCGTTGGTGTTGAAAGCCGCACCATTCATGTGAGAGTAGTAACCGTTCCAGAGCTTGTAGCCATCAATGCCACCCTTCATCTGAGCATTATTATAAATAGGTGCAGATGGGTCCATAGCGATGGCAGCTGCCACTGCACCGCTGTTGGTGAACTGGTTCTTTATCCAGTAGCCCTTGACGTTGGCCTTAATCTTGAGTCGGTGATTGAGGAACTCAGGAGTAAGATTGAAGCCCACGGTGGCACGATCCATGCGAGAGTCCATCAGAATACCATTGTTATTGGTGTAGCTGGCTGACACGCGATAAGGCAGACAGCCGGTAGTTCCACCCACGCTCAGGTTGTAGTCGTGAGAGACGGTGGTACGCAGCACTTCGTCCTGCCAGTTGGTGTTGAGCACGCCATACTTCTGGGCGTTGGCCTGAATATACTTAATGGGGTCGCTGTCAGCGCCAAAATGCTGTGTCAGAACTTCTGTCAATGCATCTGTAGACAAAGACTTGTAGGTCTTGCGGGCAGTGTTGACATACATATTGGCGGAGAAGTTTACCTGAGGCTTGCCCTTCATACCGCGCTTGGTGGTGATGATGATGACACCATTGGAAGCGCGCGAACCGTAAATGGCTGTAGCGGAAGCATCCTTGAGGATGGTCATGTTTTCAATGTTGTCAGGGGCAATCATCGAGAGCGGGTTGCCCATACCCTGTATACCAGAGTTGTCCAATGGCACACCGTCGATGACGATAAGCGGGTCGTTGTTGGCGTTGAGTGAAGAACCACCACGCACACGGATTGTACCGCCGCCTTCAGGTCCACCGGCAGAGGTTACGGTTACACCAGGAGCCTGACCTACCAGAAGGTCCTGAGCCGATGTAGCAAGTCCGGCCTGCACCTCACTTGGCTTTACCGTGTTGATAGAACCTGTAAGGTCGTTTTTCTTTACAGTACCATAACCGATGACCACCACCTCATTGAGGAGCTTGTCATCACTGGAGAGAGTTACGGTCATGTTGCCCGTTGCCTTGATGGTCTGTGGCAACATGCCCAAGAAGGTGAATGTAAGTTCTGTACCAGGGGCTGCATCGATGGTGAAGTTGCCATCAACATCGGTAATGCCTACGGCTTTACCTTTGACAGTGATGGTTGCACCCATGAGAGGTTCGCCCGAAGCATCTTTCACATGTCCCTTGATGGCATTGTTCTGCGCAAAGGAACTTGTTGCAAGGAGAAGACTGCCGGCAAGTACCAACGTCTTCAGAGGCAATTTGATTTTCAACTGCTTCATGTTTTGCTGTTTTTAGTTATAGATATATTATGTAAATGAAGTTCAGTAGTTATTGGGCTCATTTCAATCTGCATGCAAAGTTAGGGGTAATCTAATCACCTTGTATCTTTTTTTTGCGAAAACTGCCACAATCTCAATGCAAACGATTGCACTACAATTTAATATTTTGTGCAAAGAAAAGCATTACACATTCGGGAATAATGACTAATTTTGCGGCATAACTGAAAACCATGGCAGATAAGTCACCTATAACAATGCGAGACATAGCCCGCGACTTGGGCATCTCGGTAGCGACAGTCAGTCGTGCGCTCAACGACAGTCCCCGCATCAGCGCGTCACAAAAAGAACGCATCAAGGCATACGCGAAAGAACATAACTTTTGCCCGAATGTCATTGGTGAGGCGTTGCGCCACACCCATAGCCAGCCAATGAAGGTTATCGGCGTAATCATTCCAGAGTTTGTGCATTACTACTTTTCGTCTATCCTCTCGGGAATAGAAGAGGAAGCGCGTGCGCGCGGTTATCGTGTGATGGTGGCACAGAGCAACGAGCGTTACGACAAGGAGGTGGCAATCTGCGACGACTTCTATAAAAATAAGGTGTGTGGCGTCATCGTGTCGCAAGCCAAGGATACCAGACAGTATGACCACTTCCGCCAGCTTATGGACAATGGGGTGCCACTTGTGTTTTATGACCGTATCTGCACCGGCGTCAACGGTTCGCGAGTGGTGGTGGATGATTATAACGGAGCCTATACGGCGGTGACCCACCTGATAGATACCGGCTGCAAGCGTATCGCCTTCTATGGCTCGCCGATGAACCTGGAACTGTCGAAGAACCGCTATAACGGCTATCGTGACGCCTTGGCCAAAAACGGATTGAAGATAGACGAAAAACTTGTGCGTATATGTGACAACCGCGCGCAGGCTGAGGCAATTACACCCGAAATACTCTCTCTGCCTGACGACGAGCGCCCCGACGCCTTCTTCGCCATCAACGACGACACCGCCATAGGCATACTCTACACCGCCAAACGCATGGGGTTCGGCATCCCCAACGACATAAGCATCTGCGGATTTACCAACGGCAATCGTGCCGTAGCCTGCGACCCGATGCTCACCACGGTGGAACAACGTGGCGTGGTTGTGGGTGAGGAGGCTGCCAATATACTCATCAGCCAGGTGGAAGGTTCGCTGCCGCGTAATGAGGTGGCCATGCGCGTGGTGAGGACACGACTGGTCGTGAGAGGCACCACCCGCTGAACGGAAAAAAACAGAATAACAGAAAACCAAATAACAATGACCCAAAAGCCTAATCTTTCATTCTGGAAACTCTGGAATTTGAGTTTCGGATTTTTTGGCGTACAGATAGCTTACGCCCTGCAAAGCGCCAACATATCGCGCATCTTTGCCACACTGGGGGCTGACCCCCACAACCTCAGCTATTTCTGGATATTGCCTCCTCTGATGGGCATCCTCGTACAACCCATAGTAGGCACGCTCAGCGACAGGACATGGTGTCGCTTCGGGCGTCGCATCCCGTACCTCTTCGTAGGAGCCACAGTGGCTGTACTGGTAATGTGCCTGCTGCCCAATTCCGGTTCGTTCGGTATGGCTGTCGGCACGGCCATGGTCTTCGGACTTATCTCGCTGATGTTTCTCGACACGAGCATCAATATGGCCATGCAGCCATTCAAGATGCTTGTGGGCGACATGGTGAATGAGGAACAGAAGTCGCTCGCCTACTCCATCCAGTCATTTCTCTGTAATGCCGGTTCGCTTGTAGGCTACGTATTTCCGTTCTTCTTTACGGCTCTCGGCATTTCCAACGAAGCCGCAAAGGGCGTAATACCCGACTCGGTCATCTATTCGTTCTATGTCGGAGCAGCCATACTCATCCTCTGCGTCATCTTCACCACGGCGAAGGTAAAAGAGTGGACCCCCGCGGAATACGCCGAATACAACGAGGCCCAGCCTCAGACAGAAAAGAAGTGCGCAGGCTGGATAACGCTTCTCAAGAATGCGCCGACGATGTTCTGGAAGGTCGGACTCGTACAGTTCTTCTGCTGGGCTGCCTTTATGTATATGTGGACCTACACCAACGGTACCATTGCCGAAACCGTATGGCACACCACCGACGTGGTTTCCAAGGGCTACCAGGAGGCGGGCAACTGGGTTGGCGTGCTGTTCTTCTGGCAAGCCATCGGGTCGGTGCTGTGGGCTATGGCGCTTCCGAATTTCAAGAACGAGAAGCTGGCTTACGCCCTTAGCCTGCTTATCGGCGGAATAGGCTTTGCCCTTGTGCCGTTTATCGGCGACAAGAACATGCTCGTACTGCCCTTCCTGCTCATAGGCTGTGCTTGGGCAGCCATGCTCGCCATGCCGTTTGCCTTTGTCACCAACGCCCTTGAGGGCTACAGCCATAAGGGCGCTTATCTCGGGCTCTTCAACGGCACCATCTGTATTCCCCAGATTGTGGCAGCCCTGTGTGGCGGTCACCTCCTTCATCTCGTCGGCTCCCACCAGAGCCACATGATGATTGTGGCTGGCGTATTGCTCGTCTGCGGTGCCTTCTCTGTGGCAGCCATCAGGAGCAACAGGAATAAATAGTTCTCATGGTAATAATCCTATAACCCATATACATAATGACTATACACTTTCATATAGAATACCGTACTGCATTCGGCGAGGAACTCTCGCTCTGCTTCATGGACAAAGACGAGGTGAAGACACTTCGTATGACCACCGTAGACGGAGTGGACTGGTGGTGCGACCTTTCGCTGCGTACATCCACCCCTAACCTTATATATTATTATAAGGTGACGACAGATGGCACTTTCGAGCGAAGCGAATGGCTGACGGTGAAGCATGTGATCGACTTCACATGTACCGCTGCAACCGAATACCACGTGTACGACCGTTGGAATGATATGCCCGAAGACTCGTATCTCTACAGTTCTGCATTTACCGACTGCATCAACCATCAGGTTCCGCAGCCTCTCAAGTCTACATCCTTTGCCCGCACGCTGCGTCTCATCGTACGGGCACCGCAACTCCGCGACGGAGAGCGTCTGGCAGTGATAGGTGCGCAGAAGGCTTTAGGCGAATGGTGTCCGGACAAGGCCGTGCCCATGACGCTTCACAACTACTGCGAATGGGCTGTCGACATCGACGCCGAGCAGCTTCATGGCGAGCCGATAGAGCTGAAGTTTGTGGTAACAAACGCTTCCGGACACGTGATGATGTGGGAGTGTAGCAGCAACCGCACCATCGCCCTGCCCGACATGAATAAGGGCGCGATGGTGGTGTACAACTTGGATCAGGCTTTCTTTGAGATATGGAACCGCAGACTGGCAGGTACGCTTGTCCCGGTTTTCTCGCTCCGCACCAAGAAGAGTGCGGGCGTGGGCGACTTCGGCGACCTCAAGATGATGATAGACCTGATGGCAAAGACAGGACAGCGCGTGCTGCAGTTGCTCCCCATCAACGACACCACCATCACCCACACCTGGACCGACTCTTATCCCTACAGCTGCATCAGCATCTTCGCCATACATCCCCAGTATGCCGACCTTCGCGCTTTGCCCGAATTGAAGGACAAGGATGCGCGCAATGAGGCTGAAGCAGAGCGCCGCAGACTCAACGCCCTGCCACAGATAGACTATGAGAAGGCAAACGCCTTCAAGTTGGACTACTTAGGCAAGGTCTATCAGCAGGAAGGCAAAAAGATGATGAAGAGCGCGCAGTTTAAGGCGTTCTTCCAGGAAACCCAGAGCTGGCTCGTGCCCTATGCCCAGTATTCATGGCTGAGAAACGAGAACGGTACAGCCGATTTCTCTCAGTGGAAAGACCATAATGTATGGAACGAGGCCGACCGTGCTCTGCTGTCAGACCCTCGCACTAAGGAATACCAGACTGTGGCTTTCTTCTATTTCGTTCAGTACGTGCTGTCGGCGCAGATGAAGGACGCTCACGAGTATGCCAGACAGAAGGGCGTCATCCTCAAGGGCGATATCCCCATCGGCGTAAACAGATACAGCTGCGACGTATGGGTGGAGCCCAAATACTTCAATCTTAACGGACAGGCAGGAGCACCGCCAGACGATTTCTCGGTCAACGGTCAGAACTGGGGCTTCCCCACCTACAACTGGAACGAGATGCTCAAGGACGGCTGCCAATGGTGGGTGCGCCGCTTCCAGAATATGTCGCAGTTCTTTGATGCCTACCGCATTGACCATGTCTTAGGCTTCTTCCGCATTTGGGAGATACCCCTCGACTGTGTATATGGACTGACGGGGCAGTTTGCTCCGTCGCAGGCTATGAGCCATGAGGAAATCATGCAGTACGGGCTCAATTTCCAGGAGGAGCGCTTCACCCAGCCCTTCATTACCGATTGGGTGCTCGACCGTGTCTTCCACGGACGCGCCGACGAGGTGCGCAGCAAGTATCTGGAGCGCATCGACGGCGAGCGTTACCGCATGAAGCCCGAGTTTGATACGCAGCGCAAGATAGAGGCTCACTTTGCCGGCGCAACCCAGCAGGAAGACCTCTGGCTGCGCGACGGACTCTATTCGCTTGTGAGCGACGTACTCTTTGTGCGCGACCGCAACCGTGCCGATATGTTCCATCCGCGTATCTCAGCCCAGTTCGGCTTTATCTATGAGTCGCTCTACGATAATGACAAGCAAGCGTTCAACCGCCTTTACAACGACTATTATTATCGTCGCAACAACCAGTTCTGGTATCGCGAGGCAATGAAGAAGTTGCCCAAGCTGGTACAGGCCACACGCATGCTCGTATGCGCCGAAGACCTCGGCATGGTGCCCGACTGTGTGTCATGGGTGATGAAGCAGCTCAGAATACTCAGCCTCGAGCTCCAGAGCATGCCCAAGTCGCCCACTACGCGCTTCGGACATCTCAGCCAGAACCCTTACTGTTCGGTATGTACCATATCCAGCCACGATATGCCCACGCTCCGCCAGTGGTGGGACGAGGACTACGAACGTACGCAGGATTACTACAACTCCATGCTCTACCGCGAAGGCCCTGCGCCCCATCCGCTGCCAGGATGGCTCGCCGAGGATATCATTGCCCGTCATCTCGACTCGCCTTCGATGCTCTGCGTATTGAGTCTTCAGGACTGGCTTGCCATGAGCGAGCGCCTGCGTCTGCCCGATGCCGATGCCGAGCGCATCAATATCCCTGCCAATCCTAAGCACTACTGGCGTTACCGCATGCACCTCAACATAGAGGACCTCATGGCCGATGCCAAGTTCACCGACGAGCTGAGCACACTCATCAGACAGTCTGGCAGATAATATGAAGCAAACAATAACAACTATCAGCATGATAAAGAAATATATCATATTGTTGGGGCTGCTCCCGATGATGGCTGCAGCCCAGACTGTAAAGTCGCCCAACGGCAATGTGTCGCTCACCTTTTCGCTCTCAGACAAGGGCCAGCCCACATACGAAATGAAGTACAAGGACAAGCAGGTGGTAAACCCTTCCCACCTCGGACTGGAGCTTGCCCGGGACAAGCACGCCTCTAAGGGAATGGAAGAGACCGACCTGATGGACGGTTTCAAGATTAAGTCCACGCAGACCTCTTCCTTCGACGAGACATGGCGACCCGTGTGGGGCGAGACCGCAACCATCCGCAACCACTACAACGAGATGGCTGTCAACCTGCACCAGCCCTCCTCCGACCGCGACATCACCATCCGTTTCCGCGTTTACGACTATGGCATGGGACTGCGCTACGAGTTTCCGCAGCAGCAGACGCTCAACTATTTCGTGATAAAGGAGGAGCACACGCAGTTTGCGATGACCGCCGACCATACCGCCTACTGGATTCCTGGCGACTACGATACGCAGGAGTATGAGTACAACATCACTCCGCTTACCGGCATCCGCGCGGTTATTGCCAAACACCGCGAGGCATACAAGAGCAACTCGTCCACTACGGTCTTCTCCAACACCGGGGTGCAGACATCGCTGCAGCTCAAGACCAAGGACGGACTCTATATCAATATCCACGAGGCAGCCTGCTTGGACTACCCCACGATGCACCTCAACCTTGACGACAAGAACCTTGTCTTCGAGTCATGGCTTACCCCCGACGCCGTGGGCCGCAAGGGCTTTATCCAGACTCCCTTCAACACCCCGTGGCGCACAGTGATGGTTAGCGACGACGCCCGCGACATGCTGTCGTGCAAGCTCACCCTCAACCTCAACGAGCCTTGCAAGATAGAAGATACCTCTTGGATTCATCCCACCAAGTACTGCGGTGTGTGGTGGAATATGATTGTCGGCACCAAGTCATGGAGCTACACCAACGACCTGCCTTCGGTTCGTCTCGGCGTCACCGACTATGCCAAGTGCAAGCCCAACGGCACACATGGCGCAACCAATGAGGAGGTGAAGCGCTATATCGACTTCGCTGCCAAGAATGGCTTGCAGGAAGTGCTGGTCGAGGGCTGGAACGAAGGATGGGAAGACTGGTTCGGCCATCAGAAGCTCGACGTCTTCGACTTCGTCACTCCTTATCCCGACTTTGACATCAAGATGCTCAACGATTATGCCCACGCCAAGGGAGTGAAACTGATGATGCACCACGAGACGTCCTCATCCGCTCTCAACTACGAGCGCCACTTGGAGAATGCCTTCAGCCTGATGAACAAGTATGGCTACGACGCTGTCAAGACGGGATATGTCGGCGACATCATCCCTCGCGGCGAATTTCACTACAGCCAGCTTATGAACAATCACTATCAGCATGTCATCGAGACTGCCGCCAAGCACCACATCATGGTCAATGCCCACGAGGCTACTCGCCCTACCGGCATCTGCCGCACCTGGCCCAACCTCGTAGGCAACGAGAGCGCCCGCGGCACCGAGTATGAGGCTTTCGGCGGAAACGTAGCTTACCATACCGTGATGCTGCCGTTCACCCGTCTACAGGGTGGCCCGATGGACTATACCCCAGGCATCTTCGAGACCCGACTCTCTGACTGGAGCCAGAACCCGAGCTTCGTCCACACCACCCTCTGCGGCCAGCTGTCGCTCTATCTGGTCATGTACAGCCCGTTGCAGATGGCTGCCGACCTGCCCGAACACTACGAGAAGTACGACGACGCCTTCCAGTTCATCCGCGATGTGGCTTGCGACTGGGACGACTCCAAATATCTTGAGGCCGAGCCTGCCCAATACATCACCGTGGCTCGCAAGGCTAAGGGTACCGACAACTGGTTTGTTGGTGGCAAGACGGGCGAAGAGGCCCGCACGGCTGTAGTGTGCCTCGACTTCCTCGACAAGGGTCGCAAGTACGACTGTGCCATCTATCAGGATGCCAAGGGTGCCGACTACGAGCACAACCCTAAGGCTTACCAGATTATCCACAAGACTGTCAAGAAGGGTGATGTGCTGAAGATTAATGAGGCACGTGGCGGTGGCTTCGCCGTATCACTTATCGCAAAGTAACCGCAACTCCACAACATCTGGCATGAAGAAGAAATATATGTTACCCGCATTTCTTGCCGCAATGATTACGGTCGGAGCCAACGCGCAGGGACGCTTTGACGAGATGACTTACGACAAGACCAAGACCGTGTTCCGCCTCAATGCGCCCTCTCTCCCCAAAGTGCGTATCTATAAGAATGGACAGGGCGGCCGACCCGTCAAGACCGTCAAGATGCGCGCCATCGGCGACAACCGCTGGGAGGCTACGGTAAAGGGCGACCTCGGCGGCATGTTCTATACTTTCGACATCGGCAGAGGCGAGTGCCCAGGCACGTTTGCCAAGGCTGTTGGAGTCAACGGCAGCCGTGGTGCCATTATCAATATGGCTGACACCGACCCCGTGGGCTGGGCCGACGACCAGCGTCCGCCTCTCGCGTCGCCTGCCGACCTCGTGATTTACGAGCTCCACATGCGCGACTTCTCCATCAGCCCCACCTCGGGCCTGCAGCACCGGGGCAAGTATCTGGCTCTGACCGAGCCTCGCGCCATCGACTATCTGAAGCGCCTTGGCGTCAACGCCATCCATTTCCAGCCCTTGTTCGACTTCGCATCGATAGATGAGACGCAGCTCTATCGCCCCCAGTTCAACTGGGGCTACGACCCGAAGAATTACAATGTGCCTGAGGGCAGTTATTCCACCGACCCATATCAGCCAGGGGTGCGCATACGCGAGTTCAAGGCGATGGTGCAGGCGCTCCACAAGGCTGGCATCCGTGTCATCTTCGATGCCGTCTACAATCATACGTTCGACATCGCCGGGAGCAACTTCCAGCTCACCTACCCCGACTATTACTATCGCAAGACTGCCGACGGACGCTACTCCGATGGCTCGGGCTGCGGCAACGAGACTGCCTCGGAGCGGCCGTTGATGCGCGAGTTTATGATAGAGAGCGTCAAGTACTGGGTCAATGAGTTCCACATCGACGGATTTCGCTTCGACCTCATGGGCATTCACGACATCGAGACGATGAACCAGATACGTGCCGCCGTAGACCAGATTGACCCCACATTATATATATATGGTGAGGGCTGGAGTGCTGGCGCGTGTGCCTATCCGCAGGACAGTCTTGCCATGAAGGCCAACACTCACCGTCTGAATGGCATCGGAGCGTTCAGCGACGACATGCGCGATGCGCTGCGTGGCCCGTTCAGCGACGACACCAAGGGTGCGTTCCTCGCCGGTATCAAGGGCGAGGAGGAGAGCCTCAAGTTCGGCATCGTGGGCGGCATCGCTCATAAGCAGGTCGACATGGCGCGCGTCAACTACGACAAGCAGCCGTGGGCAAACGAGCCTACACAGCAGATTAGCTATGTGAGCTGTCACGACGATATGTGCCTCGTAGACCGACTCAAGGCGAGCATTCCCGGACTGACCGACGCGACGAGATCCGAAGCCGACCGCATGGCAGAGCTCATCCGCCTCGACTTGCTGGCCCAGACGGCGGTCTTCACCTCGCAGGGTGTGCCTTTCATGTTGGCTGGCGAAGAGATGTTGCGCGACAAGAAGGGTGTGCACAACAGCTTTGCCTCGCCCGACAGTATCAATGAGTTAAACTGGGACAACCTCAAGCAGCACCCACAGGTCTTTGAGTATTACCGCGCCCTGATAGGCCTCCGCAAGCATCATCCTGCCTTCCGCCTCGCCAGTGCCGACGCCGTAAAGAGTCATCTGGAGTTTATCGCCACTGGCGACTGCCTCGTGGCGTTCCGCCTGAAGGACCTCGAGGGCATCGATACGTGGAGAGAGATTGTCGTCATCCTTAACGCCAACCGGGCTGCTGTGCCCGTGACCATCCCCGAGGGCGAATACACGGTGGCTTGCTGCAACGGCGTCATCTGCGAAGCCGGCATAGGCATGCCCGTCAATGGCAGCGAGGTGGTTGTGCCCCGCCAGTCGGCAATGATACTCTACAAGAAGTAAAACCATAATAAAAACAAGATGATGAAGAAAAAACTGCTATCATTAGTAATGCTTATGAGTGCTATGAGCTTGCATGCGGGAGTAAAGGTAGACCGCATCGAACCCACCAACTGGTATGTCGGCATGAAGGATGCCTCGCTCCAGCTGATGGTATATGGCAAGGACGTGCGCAATGCCGCCGTAGAGGTCAACTATCCCGGAGTGCGCATCGACTCCATCGCGCGTCTCGACTCGCCCAACTATCTCTTCGTCTACCTCAACCTTGAGGGCGCGAAGGCAGGCGAAATGACGCTCACCTTCAAGCAGGGCAAGCAGACGCAGAAGGTGAAGTACCAGCTGAAGGAGCGCGCTATGGCGGGCGACAAGCGCATGGGCTTCACCAATGAGGATGTGCTCTACATGCTCATGCCCGACCGCTTTGCCAATGGCAATCCCCACAACGACGCCTTCAAGAATATGCGCGACAAGACCTGCGACCGCACGGCTCCGAGCCTGCGCCACGGTGGCGACCTTGAGGGTATACGCCAGCACCTCGACTATTTCACCCAACTTGGCGTCACGGCGCTGTGGTTCACACCCGTACTCGAGAACGACAGCCCCAGCAATGGCACCAGCTCCTCCTACCACGGCTACGCCACGACCGACTATTATCGCGTCGACCCGCGCTTCGGAACCAATGAGGAGTATAAGCGTCTCATCGACGAGGCCCACAGCAAGGGTCTGAAGGTGGTGATGGACATGATTTTCAATCATTGCGGCTTTGAGCATCCCTGGGTGGCAGATATGCCGTCCAAAGACTGGTTCAACACGCCCGAATGGCTGCTTCCCGAATACCAGACCGCAGCCCACCAAAAGAAGATGGACACCGTAGACGGAAAGGCTAAAGTCAACGACAAGTATCTGCAGACCAGCTATAAGCTCACACCCGTGCTCGATCCCTACGCCAGCAAGGTAGACCTGAAAGAGACGGTCGACGGTTGGTTCGTGCCCACCATGCCCGACCTCAACCAGCGCAATCCGCACGTCATGAAGTATCTTATCCAGAACAGTGAGTGGTGGATTGAGACTGTTGGCATTGACGGCATCCGCATGGACACTTATCCCTATGCCGACCGCGATGGCATGGCTCTCTGGATGCAGACGCTCGACCGCGAATACCCCAACTTCAACACCGTGGGTGAGACGTGGGTCACCGAGCCTGCCTATACGGCTGCCTGGCAGAAGGACAGCAAGCTCTCCGAGAAGAACAGCTATCTGAAGACCGTCATGGACTTCGCCTTCTACGACCGCATCAATCTGGCTAAGCACGAGGAGACCGACGGCTGGTGGAATGGCATGAACCGCATATACAATGTGTTGTGCTATGACTATCTTTATGCCAATCCCAAG
This sequence comes from Prevotella sp. P4-51, assembly GCF_002251455.1. Classification (NCBI taxonomy): domain Bacteria; kingdom Pseudomonadati; phylum Bacteroidota; class Bacteroidia; order Bacteroidales; family Prevotellaceae; genus Prevotella; species Prevotella sp. P4-51. The sequence goes on along the minus strand of NZ_NPJM01000075.1, from coordinate 605 downwards.
AGTGTGATGGCGTTTATTGAGAACCACGACACCGACCGCTTCTTGGGTACGGGCAAAGATACGTTGGCTCTCAAGCAGGCACTGGCTCTGCTGCTGACCATAAACCGTATTCCGCAGCTCTACTACGGCACCGAAGTACTCATGAATGGCACCAAGTCTGTCACCGACGGCAATGTGCGCAAGGACTTCCCCGGTGGATGGGCTGGCGACGCTACCAACGCCTTCACAGCTGAAGGACGCACCAAGGCGCAGAACGATATGTTCAGCTGGACAAGCCGACTGCTCCACTGGCGACAAGGTAACGAGGTGATTACGAAGGGTTCCCAGACCCAGTTCTGCCCCTACCGTGGCATTTATGTGGTGGCGCGTCAGTATAAAGGCAAGACCGTCATGACCGTCATCAATGGCAGAAACGAGGCAGCCGAGCTCGACATCAAGCGTTATGCTGAGATTATCGGCAACGCCGTGAAAGCCACAGATGTGACGACGGGCAGATCCGTAATCATCAACCACAACGTAAAACTCCGTCCCCGCCAGACCATGGTGCTGGACTTCTAATAAAACGAAAGCCCTCCCCCAACCCCCCGAAAGCCCCTCCCCAACCC
>NZ_NPJM01000074.1:0-19214 GCF_002251455.1 Prevotella sp. P4-51 | reverse complement strand
CTACCCATACCCATTCATACTGACCTGTCGCTTCATTTAGGACACGATCTCTTTCACGTTTTACTTTTGTTCTCATACACTTTTGTTTTAGGCATCCAAAAGTGTCAAGTTTTTTTAGGGTAAGTCAGTTCCTTGATGGCTCTGAGGATGGTATCAGAGCTGCATGTACGAAGGGTAGGATGATACGAGAGATGGCGCATCAGTTGTGACGTTACATCTTCCACGCATGAGCCGCCACAGAAATAAACGCTCATCAGCGAACGGACTATCTCGCTGAACTGATATCCGATGATACTGCTGCATCTCTGACCCAGTGTTGAGTCGATAACGGGTGAAAGCATGGAGTCAAATTTCTCCATGATTGAAAAAATTCCTCCAAAAGGTGTGAGTTTCTCAGATTTTATTTGTACCTTTACCATGCCTTGTTACGATTTTCGCTTGTTTTCTAATTGCAACACTAAGATAGGTGAAAAATCTGACACGGCAAAATCCTGGGCAACTTTTTGTTGCTCAGGAACTTATAAATAAAGTTAAATTATAGTGTTGCGGAATTAAGGTACAATAATATATGATGGCGAAACAACAAGTGAAGTGCCCACATCTGGATTATACAATTTTAGAGATGCCAAACTATACGAAAGACCTCTATTAATCGTATAATATTAAATAACCAATTTAAAATCTTTAACAGCCATACTTTGAATCCATATAACGACATTGAAGCGCAATTTGAAAAACTATTCGACGATAATTATCGCCGTCTGATTTTTCATGCTCTCCGATTTGTAGACAGTCAGGAAGAAGCGGAAGATGTAGTCTCTGACGTATTCTATGAGTTTTGGAAGAAAATAGATTGTCTTGATTTAAACTCGGGTATTACCTCCTATTTATATAGGGCAGTATCAACAAGAGCGCTTAATGTCATTAGGCATAAAAATGTAGCAGCAGTACGGATTGAATTGTTGGAATCAATCAATGAGCGACGTATGGAATTTGTTGCAGAAGAAGACACTCAGAGAGATGTAGAAAGTGTTGAAATCGGACAAAAAATGCGTCAAGCCATTGATGAATTGCCAGATCGTTGCCGCCAAGTTTTTATATTGAGCTATATCAATGGGCTCAAGAGTAAAGATATTGCGGATGTTATGAATATTTCTGTAAGGACTGTGGATGCTCAAATTTATAAAGCACTCCATTTTCTTCGCGATAAATTGAGATATCTGTTGGTTTTGATTGTCATTTTTCTCGACTATTTCAATAAGTGATTTTCAGAACATAGTTGTTTAATAAAATAATGGTACAACGCATGACACAAATTTCTGAGGAATTAATGATGAAATATATTACCAATCAGTGCTCTAATGAGGAACTTCGAATGGTGCAACAATGGATAGACGAATCTGAGGATAATGCCCGGCAGATATTTGAACTAGAACGAATCGCTATGCTTGCTGAGAGTCTTAAAACCGACAAGCATCAGCATGATCGTGTCTGGAATTCTATAAATGAAAGAATCGCAGATGACAAACTACGACAAAGCAGATTGAAACGCATGCGATTTTTCCGTTGGAGTGCTGCTGCTGTTTTTATTGGAATAATACTGGGCGGATTATTCATTTTACGTCAGCCTAAGGTGGAGATGATTGAACTGATGGCAAGTAATGGAACCATGACAATTACATTACCTGACAGCACGAAGGTGTGGCTGAACCGATATGCTTCGATAACATATCCAAAGACATTTGCAGATGACCGTAGGATAGTGTCTATTTCCGGTGAAGTGTATTTCGAGGTTGCTCATGATACATCTCGCCCTTTTACTGTAGATGGCAAATGGCTTAATGTCACAGTTCTTGGAACCAAATTCAACTTCAATAGTTCTGAATATAAAGAAAACACCGTAAGCCTTCTGGAGGGTAAAATTGAGGTGACTCCTGGCAAGAATAAGGACGGAGTGGTTCTTTCTCCTGGCCAAAAGGTTCTGTTTAATCCTCAAAATGGTCGGATGTCAATCTCCCAAGTTAATACTGCCCTTGATGCAGTATGGCATAACAGATTAATTCGTTTCCATAATGCTACGATTGCGGAAATTGCGGCTGATTTAGAAAAATTGTATGGTGTCGAAATTACAATTAGAAATTCAGTTGACAATAGTCGTACATATTCTGGATCTACTGTATACTACTCATCAATAGATTCAACTCTGGAGGCATTGAGTGAAACTATTCCATTTGTCTTTTCATACCATGGTTACGGGATTCTAATCAGTGATAAAAAATAGTTTTTTATGAGGGGGTGTTTCGTTGCATTATTGTTGATTGTATCTGTTTTTCATTGTCATTCTTTGACTTTGAAAGACACGCAAGCATTGATAAATCAAGGACGAAATTATCTTATAGACGGGGCGGAATATACTGATAGCGCTCGGATGTGCTTCTCCAAAGTATTGAATAGTTATCATAGAGGACTGAGTGAAGAGCAGATGTGCCATTGTGCTGTAGCTGCTATAAACCTAAGTAGCTTGTATTTTCATTATGTCGGAGATTACAAATCAGCCTATGAAGCACTGATAAAAGCATCAGAAATTAGCGACAATTTAGATCGGCCGATTATTGCTGCTCAAATAGCCATGAATTTTGCCAATATCTACGCTATTTTTTCACATCAGGTTGAATCTCCTGAATTTGATAAATTGAGTATTGACGAGTATCATAAAGCCTTTCGATTAGCATCAGAAAATGAGTCATGGTTACAAACCATTGTGACTTTCTGTAACTTTACATCTGAAGTACAAAAGCCCGAATACGTACGGCAGTTCACTGATGAGATAAAAAAATTCGGCACATTGCCTATTCCACCCGACAACCCGGATTTCTGTTATGCGAAGATAAGATATAAATCCATTTCAGCTCTCCTTGGCGGAGATACCATTACTGCCATCAACTATCTGAAAACTCAACTTGGCTCCAGTTACGATACGCCAAATAGAGTTATATATACTCACCAGGATCTTCGTTCGATATCATATCTTTATTACCAGACACATCGTCTTGACTCCGCGCTATATTATGCTGGCAAGCTATTGAAGTTCGGTAACAAAGAGCATAATTTGGAAGCTGTCAGCGATGCTTATTGCCTGATGGAACGTATTTATCAACAAAACGGAGATTTCGATGCAGCTCGTATGGTGCATACCAAATTTTTGGTTAGTCAGGATTCCATCCTCAATTTTCAGAGCCTTGGTACGATTGACAATTTAAAATTTATCAATGATCTTGCCGCAGAGCGACAAAAGTCATCAATTCTACTTGCCGAATCAGATCGACAAAAGAAGCTGCGTGAGCTCATAATACTTTTTTCAGGATTATTGTTGGCTATCACGATTCCACTACTTATTGTAATTGCCAATCGGCATCGACGTCTCCAGGCAAGCTACCAGGACCTATATAATCAGAGACAACAAATTATAGAACAAGAAAGTAGAAATCGTAAATTAAGAAAAGAACATTTTGAAGCAGGAACAATAGATGAAAGCGGGGGCGGTCGCAATCCTGACGCATTAATGGTATTGAGTATTCTGGATAAGTCGGATGAGGTATTTGAACCAGATTTTTCACTTCAAACATTATCGGAACTCACACATATTCGTCCTCGGACTCTGTCCATGATATTGAATGAACAGCTTCATACTACATTCCGAGATTTGATTAACCAATATCGTGTCCGTGAAGCTTGTGAAAAATTAAGTGATATTGCTAATTATGGACAATACACTATTGAGGCCATATCGCAAAGTGTAGGTTATAAATCCCGAACCTCATTAATTACGGCCTTCAAAAAGGAAACTGGGTTGACCCCTTCAGAATACCAACGGATAGCTCGCAAAAAAAGTATTTGATCAAATACTCGCATCTTTGTTCAAACTCCAGCTGTTTGCTGGAGTTTCGTTTTTTATAGATGCACAAACGCACGAACTTGAACGACTGTTTGCCTTAATACCTTTGTCGATTGTCACCTGGTGCATAATTTTGCAATTAGAAAAACCTCATTTTTTTCTACGAAAATGAAAGATAATGTAGGTAGTTCTTTTCCCACGTGTGTTATACTGACATAGGCAGTATGAAAATATATTTACCATATAATAAATCTTTAAAAATACTTTAAAATGAACAAGAAAACATTATCCTTTTGGCCGAGAAGCTTAATGACCGGTATCTTACTTGCTATGTCCATGATAGCCAGTGCCGGAATCAATCTTAGAACGAGTGCCGGCACAAAACTAAGTGAGGTGATCAGCGCGATCAAGTCGCAATCTGACTACGAGTTCTTCTATGATGATGCAATGGCATCGCACAAAGTCAAAGCGTTCTCTTTTAAAGATGCCGACCTAAAAGTAGTCCTTGACAAAATACTTGCAGGGACAGGCATCTGTTATTCTATCAAAGATAAAATCATTTATCTTAAACAGAATACCCAGCCTCGTATTGAAGACTCATCAAACTCTCCAGAAAAAAGAACTATTACCGGACAATTACTTGATGAAAACGGAGAGCCGCTGATTGGAGCAAATGTGGTTGTAAAAGGACAGAATACAGGTGTTATTACCGATATTGACGGCAATTACTCTATTGAAGTCTCTGGAGAGAATCCTGAGCTTTGCTTTTCATATATAGGCTACAAGCCTCAGACCGTGAAAGTAGGGGATAAAACACCCCTTGTAATCTCTCTTATACCAGACACAAACATACTCAATGAAGTTGTAGTTACCGCATTAGGTATCAAACGAGACAAAAAGATGCTTGGGTACGCCGTTCAGGATGTTAAGGGCGATGCACTTAACACCACGGGAGATCCATCAGTAGTAGGCGCTCTTGACGGAAAAGTAGCAGGCTTGCAAATGAATACCGCTTCGACCGGATTAGGCGGTTCTACAAAAATCACCATACGAGGCAATTCGTCGTTAACCGATAACAATCAGCCTTTATGGATTGTAGATGGTGTACCTTTTACCGATAACAACAGTTCTGATGCCTCTGCCTATGGAGGTTATGACCGAGGAGGCACATCTTTTGACCTGAACCCAGAAGATATCGAGTCGATATCTGTTCTTAAAGGTCCGAATGCAGCAGCCCTTTACGGCTCACGCGCAGGTAATGGTGTTATCCTTGTCACGACAAAGAGAGGCAGCAGCAAGGCTGGATTTGGAGTAAATTATTCCGGATCATTCACTTGGAGCCAGGCTGCAGGTTCAATCAAAATGCAGAAAATCTATGGTCAAGGATCCAATGGCATAATTCATTATGAAACAGATAGCGAAGGGAATCCACAGAAGATCAATGATACTGGCGCATTCGGTCCTAAGTTTGACGGCTCATTAAAGCCTAACTACCTTGGGGAAATGATTCCTTATGTCTATGACGGAGACAAACTAAAAGATTATTTCCGTACAGGTTTTTCGCAGTTCCATACCGTAGCCTTGAGCAACATGACAGATAAAAGCAATTATCGTCTGTCAGTAGGCTTCAATGATAACAGCGGTCTTTTTGATGGAGAAAAACTGGAAAAATTCAATATCGACTTTTCTGCTGGTGCCACCCTTAACAAATGGCTCAAAAGCGAGGGGAAAGTATCGGTTTCAAACACGAAAGCAGAAAACCGTCCTTACACCGGTCTGTTAGGCGAGGTGGGTCAGTTGCTGATGATTCCCGGAAATGTGCGACTCAGCGACCTTAAGGACTACAGTAATGAGGTGCGTCCCCATGTTAACTGGTATGGTCCCGACATGACATATTCAAATCCATATTTTGTCCGCCATAGACTTCAGAACTCCGATGAGCGTTGGAGAGCATTCGGCTTCTATGGCTTGACGATAACATTCAATGACTGGATGCACTTTCAGGCAAAATACGCATTTGATTACTATCGTACCCGTATCGAAGAAACTGATCTGGGGCTTGCCATCAACGCCATATCCAATGGCACTACAACATGGCAGGAACATATGATTGATGACAGCATGAACCGTTCGGAAATCAATCATTTTGAACAGAACATATCGGCTACTTTCATTGGCGACAAAAGCATCAACGACAACTGGCGCATAGGCTTCACTGCCGGCGGCAACATCATGTACCAAAAATATGAGCTTTTCGGTGCCTCTGTACAGAATATGCTGAGCAAGGATATTTGGATATTTAATACCGGTAATAAACTGACTTCTGCAACAAACGACGGACATAACCGTGCCATGTACTCGGTATTCGCATCAGCTCAGATGGCTTTTAAAGAATTCCTGTCGCTTGATCTCACCGCACGAAACGACTGGTCTTCAACACTTCCTAGTAAGCATAATTCATTCTTCTATCCTTCAGTCAACCTTGGCTTTGTTATCTCTGATTTTGCACGTAGCGTCGGCAGCGGTCTGCCTGCCTGGATTACTTTTGCCAAAGTACGCCTGTCCGCAGCTCAGGTAGGTAAGGATCCGGATCCCTACAACCTCTATAATGTGCGCATGTTTGAGTATCAGATGGGCAATCGCAAGCCAATCCCCAATACGATTAAGATGAACTCTGACTTAAAACCAGAGATAAAGACTTCTTATGAGGTCGGTCTGGATATGAAATTCTTTGGTAACAGACTCGGATTTGACTTTACCTATTACAACTCTAATACAAAGAACCAAGCTATGCTTGTTGATGCATCTGCTCCATGGACTCAGCAGTGGGTCAATGCAGGTCGAATCACAAATAAAGGTGTTGAGTTAATGGTCTATGGTACTCTCGCTCAAACAAAAGACTTAACATTTAATCTTAGTGTCAATTTTGCACACAACAAATCGATTGTAGATGAATTGGCTGATGGAGTAAATCGTATCTACTTCAACGGTGATCCGAATATGCCAGTTAAGGTTGGCGCAGTGTCTGGTGGCAAACTTGGCGATATCTACGCTAACAACCTGATGAAACGAGATGCAAATGGTAATATTATTATCGGTGCTAACGGACTCCCGATGACAGAGACCGGAAACGGTAATCTTGAGCAGTATCTCCTCGACCATCCTATTGGCAACATTCAGCCGGATCTTCTGATGTCAGTAACGCCTTCTTTCAGATGGAAAAATCTTACATTCTCTGGTATGCTTGATATGAAGTTCGGTGGAGATATCGTAAGTGTTTCAGAAGGTATGGCAACAAAAATCGGCACTTCCGAACGCACAGCTTATCGCGGAGAATTCAAGGAAATCAATGGTGTCAGCGATTACTACATGGTAGTACCCGGTGTAAAAGGAGATGGCAGTATTAATGATATTCCTGTTTCAGCACAGCGTTACTACTCTACCATCGGTCTGTATAAGAGTGAAAGCGGTTATGCCGAAGAATTCGTTCATGATGCTTCCTATATAAAGCTTAAAGAACTTTCTGTAGGCTATAACTTCCCCAAAAAATGGTTAAGCAAAACCCCTTTAACAAACCTTCGTGCAAGCTTCGTGGCTCGTAACCTTTGCTACCTCATGAAACATTGTCCTGGTAATCCTGAAGGAGGATACGATACTTCCATGTTCTCTCAAGCTCTTGATTTCCTGGCAGTGCCATATACCCGCACTTATGGTTTTAGTGTGAATGTTGAGTTCTGATCAAATATTCTTAAAAATATTGAAACATAATATGAAATCAAATCAATTCTTGGTTTTGGCCATGACATCTATCCTGCTCATTGGTGGCATGTCATCATGCTATAACCTTACAGATATGGGCGAAGATCCTTACGCCCTACCTAACAATAATACAGAAGATGGAGGCGACGAACCGATAAATCCGATCGGAGAATACGGAGATATTGATATCTCCTATAATGTTACTGACCCAGAAGCTCTGGCGCAGATAAAAGACGACCTTGCCGCGGCTCCTGCGACATTCCGTAATTTCCTTTATGAAGGATACTACAACGATTATCAGATTACAACTAATCTGACCCATGATATCTATGCAGGATACACTGGCAATAATAAATCAAATTTTGTCGGTTCTGCTCCCGACTATAACTATGCCGACGGATGGAGCTCTTCTCGCTGGCGTCACTTCTATGTTGATCGTTGCAAGGAATATGCTTCGTTGCTCCGTGCCTTTAAGTTCAGCCCCAACCCGGAAAGATACATTAACCAGTATTTCATCACACGTATCTATTTCGCATTTCTTGCGCTCGCAAATACAGATACGTATGGCGACATGCCGTTCAAGATTTACGCATCAGTTCAGACTCCTGAGACCAATAATGTGCCTTACGACACCCAGGCTGATGTTTATGATGGCATGTTCCGCATGCTTAGACAAGCCGTTGACGCAATAGATCCTGATGACGCTTCGCAGTATGTCATTGATACTGAAGATATTTGTTATCATGGAGATGCTAAAAAATGGTTGCGCTTCGCAAATACTCTTCGTCTGCGACTGGCTTGTCGTATTTCGAACATCGACCCGGAAAGAGCCCAGCAGGAAGCTCAAGATGCCTTGTCCAATAAATGGGGCCTGATGGAAAGTAATGATGATAACATGAAAACGGTTCCCCGTTACGCTCCTGTTGAAGCTGGAGGTATCAATGACGGCGGCCAAGAAAATGTATTGGCTATGTGTTCTGTCATGTACAACGGAGATTGTGTTATGGGTTGGGATCTTGAAAACTATTATCGAACTCTTTCAACTGGAGGCGCTACTTATATCATTAAGACGGGAAGAAGCGGACAAACAGAGAAAATAATAGACCCTCGCTGTCTTATATGTTGGTATCGTACAGGTATGACAGCCAGTACACTTGCTGCCGGAGAAGAAAGCCTTCGAGAAGATTTCAAGGGTTGTCCAAAAGGATATGCAGAAGTTACGATGTTGGCTCCTAACAAGTTCTCTCTTACTCGTACAGCTAAAGATCCCGCAAAATCTAAATATCACGATCCGAAATCATGGTTCAATTGTGCGGAGCCTACCGTATGGCTTGGTTATGCCGAAAGTCTTTTCCTCCGTGCAGAAGCTGCTCTTCGTGGTTGGGGATCTGGCAACCCTGAAGATCTTTACCGTCAGGGAGTGCAGGCTTCGATGGATTATTACGAGATTTCTGCAGCTGAAGCTCAAAGCTACATCAATGGACTGGTAGCTCTTAATGACGGAACATTCGGTTCTGGAGACAAAGAGAAAATTCTCGAAGCAATTATCACTCAGAAGTGGATGGCAGTTTTCCCGAATGGCAATGAAGGCTGGGCTGAGTTCCGTCGCACGGATTATCCCAAACTTATGCTTCCGCTGAATAACGCTTCTGGTGGCGATGTCCCTGAAGGACACTTCATCAAGCGTCTGCTTTATCCTAATTCAGAGAACTCAAATAAGGCGTTTACAGAAAGTGACATGCCTGCAAAGAACTCACAGGGCCGACGCCTCTGGTGGGATGTGTCGGACGATGTACCTTCAAACTTTGGTAACAGCGGTGCACTCCTCCGCATTCGTAGATAAAACACAAAAAACTTGCCGGCAAAAACAAAAAGTGCCGGCAAGTTATACCTGTTTATAACAATCAATATCATACCAATTTAATATTTTAAAATAATTAAAGAAATGAAAATCAGAAAGCAAATTCTGGCCTTGGCAATCATGTTGTCGGCCATAATGACTGCCAGAGCTCAACAACCGTATGGCGGTTGTTGGTTTCCCGATGAAGTAATCAACTGGTCCGCTTCTACAGATGCGGATGCAAAATTCAACCGTTCTCGCATTCCCTTGCAAACCCGTATTGACAACAATGCCGGTCGTGGGCAAGTGGAAACAGCCACCATCACCAACAAGATGTGCTCGATGACTCCATCGCAGGGAGGCAATAACTTCCTGGCATATCAGCCAACTTATTGGCAGTACATGGAGAAATTCATAAACTGGGGCGGCGCAGGTAATGAAGGTATATTCGTATTGCCGCCAGCCGGTACGATAGATGCCGCTCACTTAAACGGTGTCAAAATCCTCGGTACACTGTTCTTCATGCCTCGCACAATCGGTGGCCGTGACGGCTGGATTGAAGCTATGCTTACCAAAGATGAAAACGGCAAATATCCCTATGCAGTCAAAATGTATGAGATTGCCAGATACTTCGGTTTCGACGGCTGGTTCATTAACAAGGAACTTGATAATGGCAAACGCGTCAACGAATGGTCTGATTTCATCAAGTGTTTCAGCGAAACTGCAGATGCTGCCGGAGACACTTACATGGAAATCCAATGGTACGATGCGAGCGGGAATCCGACAATAGATATTCTCAAATCACACCGCAACACATCTCAGTTCCTTGAATACAACAGTACCGGTGATAAGAGCAGCTATGCTTCCCAACTTGGTTGTACAGCCGAGGACATCTACCATCGCCTGTATGCCGGCATTGAATGTGCACAGGCCGGTTTATACGGATTTTCCGTTCCTTCTGCCGGTTCGATATGCCTGTTCACCCCCGAACAGCATACTTATAAGGTGCTGACTGATGATCTATGGAGTGATCCGACAAATATTGTCGGCCAAAAGGCCTATGATATTCAGGCCGAAGTGTTCGAGCGTGAATATAACACATGGGCTGGCGGATCCTCGTTCAGTGGCATCAGTTCAAAAGTGTCTGCAATGTCAACGATTTCCTCCATGCCGTTCACTTCATCATTTTCTGTCGGCCTTGGTAAGCATCGTTTTGTAAAAGGCGAAAAAATGAACACTCAGGATTGGAATGCCACTTCAGTTCAGAGTATCCTTCCCCACTGGCGCTCCAATGTCGACGGTATGACATTTGCCTATGATTATGATGACGCATATAATCATGGCAACTGTGTTAAGTTAACCGGCACACTCTCTGCCGGAAACCATACCTGGCGTCTATTCAAATCCAAGATTGCCGTCAGCAACGGTGGCGTCATTCGTCTGGTGTATAAAACAAATGGGGTAGCTCCATCTGTAAAAGTTTCCGACACAACACTCTCCGAGGCTAAGACATCCACTAACAATGGATGGACTGTCGCCGAGTATGACCTTGCCTCACTTAACGGTCAGACGATTTCCGAAATAGATCTCCTCATAAACGCTACCGCTGATAACAGCAACTATGAGCTTAAACTTGGCGAGCTTTCCGTTCTTCCGGCCAATTATAATCCTGCAGTATTGCCGGTCAAGGATATTGAGTTCAAAGGTAATCTCAATGATAAGGACGGCGATCTTCGTCTGAGCTGGAGTTATGACTATAACACGGATTTTGATCATTTTGATATCTTCGTGACAAACGCCAAAGGACGTAAGCTGGTAGGTCAGACTCGTGGCGAAGGCTTTTATGTACCGCGCTTCAGCCGCGAAGGGAATGAAAAATCCATTAAAGTGGAACTTGTGACAGTGATGAAGGATGGCAGTACCCAAGTCGCAAAATCTCAGGATATGGATTTCCATATCGCTGCGGCTCCTGTAATCTCAGTCACTCCAATGAAGAGTTATGCCAAGGTCGGTGAGGTTATTACACTCACAGCATCCGGTTCTGACAATCCGACAACCTATGCCTGGACCTTGCCTTCCTCTGTAAAACTGGTCAAAGGCGATTTGGCCGATGCGTCGATTCAGGTAGAAGCACTCGCAGAAGGACGTCAGAATATTACAGTAGAAGTAGGTAACTCATATGGAACCTCAACATTTAACGATATTGCTTTTGATGTATTCTCTGATGTAGCTTACAAAGAAGTTTACAATGCGGCAATCGGTAAAAACATCAGCTGTGGCCGCGCAGTGACCGGAAAAGCCGATTATCTTATTGATGGAGATTCAAAACCCTCGAATAAAGACTTCTGCTGGAGCGACATATCCACAAATCCCTATGTAATTGTCGACCTCAAGACGCCACATACTGTATACGACTTCGCAGTTTACGACAATCATTCTCTCATTAAGGGTGGCGAAGACAACATCGCCAACTATCGGATTCTTGTCAGCGACAATGGCTCTGAATGGAAAGAAATAGTTAATGCAACTAATGTCTCGGATGAGAATATCCATCGCGCTTATATTGTTCCCACCGTTGCCCGTTATGTGAAACTCCAGCCTTATTCCGACAAACGTTTCACCTGTCGTTTATATGAATTTGAAATCACTGCCCGTGATAATTCACGTATAACCATTGAAGCTCCTCATACAATCAACCTTGAACCCAAAGAAACTCAGACCATCACAGTCGCCTACAATATGAACGGGGAAGAGGTTGCTGATAATTTTGGGCTTTCGCTGTCGTCTGAAAGTTCTTATATCACATTCACAGAACCTAAGAACGATGGCAACGGTCACTTCACATTTGATGTGACTGCTGCTAAGAAGATTGGCAAAGCCGAGTTGACTGTAGCACTTCAAAATGGCGAAGCAAAACGCCAGACATTCATTGACTTCATTCTTGACAGTAAAGATGTCGCCAATTCCTTAAATGGAACTGAGGCAGAAATGAGAAAATTCAATGAAGACTATGTTGCCGGAGCCACATATGATTCTCAAAAAACCGGAAATCTTACTGACGGAGATACAACAACCGAAGGATTGACCGAAGAGATGTATGAGGACCCATGTATTTCGCGCAATGATTTATGGGCCGTATTCACCAATCCCGGTCGTTTCTCACTCGGTAAAGTCAAAGTCTTCATCCCAGCCGGTAACAAGGGAGTCAACTCGAACGATAAAGAAGGTTATGTCAATAATGCAATAAGCATCCGCACAAGTAACGACGGTCTGAATTGGAACATCGTGGAGAGTTTTGATAATCTCAAGGATGTATCTGAATTGACCTGCTACCTGCCCGAAGCTGATCCGTTTACATATCTTGCAGTAGTGTGTGATGTCAACACCTACTTCTACCCGTCGCTCGCAGAAGTCGAGGCTTATGCCCAGCTTGAGGCCGACGGACCCAAAGTAGTGCCTGTAGCTATCGCAAAAGGCTTTACCTACGACATAGTTGCCGAAGAGAGACCCGTTGAAGACCATGCGGATCTGGAATTTGAATGGGGTTGCTTCTACACTTCTAATGTTAACAACGATTATGCAATCTCATCGCCCGACAGCCGTATCATCGTAACCAAGAATGGCACAACCTTCGAACTCGCTGATTATACTCAGAAAAACGCTCTCGCTGTTGAGAGCAAGAACACTGACTATACTCTCGAATTTGCCGAGCCTATTCCTGCCGAAGAGATTTACGTTCTTTGCAACTGCACATCTGAACGTGAAATCACAGCAACCATCAAATATGAAGATGGCTCTGAATCTGAAGGCTTTGCAATCAATGTGCCTCGTGCTGACTACAGCACCTACAATATTAACGATTTTGCTGTAACAGACCTTAAAGTATTGGAAGGCGAAACATCGTTCGGCAGTTATAAATATGGTATGAATGAGGTCGCTATTAAGTCAAATCCCGAAAAGAATGCCGTAGCCGTGAATTTCCGCGCATCGAAGAATCCTAAATTCTGGGTATTCGGTATCTCTGCTCTTGCCGATTTGAACGGTTCGAAGATTCGTCTTACACCTTCGGTTAACACTCTTAAAGTAGCTCCCGAATCAACCGAGAACCTTGTCGTAACATACAACATGAACGGCGAAACACGCGAAGCCAACTTCAGCGCTGACGCAGACTTCACAGGCAACGGTGTAATCCTTGGTGATATTACGGAAGATGAAACCGCATGCACATTCACAGTGCCTGTGACTGCTCTTTCCGACAAGGGTAATGGCGAGATTACATTTACTGTTACCAATGGCGAGCTTGCAAAAGTTTGCAAAGTGAAGGTGTCTGTGGAAAAACCGTCTGAATTTACCGGTTGGAAACATGACGTAATTGCAGAGTCCACTCCTTCGAATGAATTTATCACCAAATATCTTGATAAAGAGGGTTGGGTTCTCTATTCCTCAGCGGTTAAAGAAGAGGGTTCAGTTGCCGGTGACGATCGCACAATTGTAACCTCTAATGGAACTGTATTTACACTTGAACCTTACGATGCTCCCAATGCACTTCGTCTTGACGCAAACGATGATCCGGCGGAGCTTACTGCAGTTAAACCCAGCTTCTGTGAACAACTCCACATCCTTGCAATCTCAGCTAACGGCGATTGTGATGTAGAAGTTACAGTTGGATATGAAGACGGTAGCACCGACGAGCCTCAGACTATTACAATTCAGGACTGGTACGGGGATGCTACAGGTACCGCACTCCACGGTTTCGACCGTATCTTTGCGAACAACGACAGCTGGGAAAATGATGTAGATGATTTCGACGGTCGAAACAATTTCCGTCTTTTCGAATTCACTGTTAATCTGGATGCTAATAAGAAATTCCAGAAAGTAAGCTTCCAGCATAGCAAAAACCGTACATATCCTACAATTCTTGCTCTTGCCAAAGCAGAGATAACAACCGGAATAGACTCCATTAAATCTGAAGGAGACAAGACCATCGAGGCTGTTTACAATATCCAGGGCTTTGAAGTCAAGAATCCTACATCAGGTCTGTACATTGTCCGTTATTCCGACGGCAGCACACGAAAGGTCATTATCAAATGATTTTCATGAGATAAGCACTATTTATAAGTAAAAAGGAGCCGGTGTCCAACCTTTAAGGACATCGGTTCTTTTTTTAAAATATGCGTAAGTAGTTATTTCGCTATGCGTGTTTCTCTAAATATCAAAAAGATCCTAATACATTATTAACTATTATTATTTCATTTATGAAAGTCAAACTTTACATTATTTCGGCTTTGCTGGCGGTAGTCACAAGCCTGAATCTGAACGCACAACAGCCTTATGGTGGTTGCTGGCATCCACGCGATATCAAGAGTTGGTCGCCGGAGAATGACCCTGTAGCAAAATTCAATCGTTCACGTGTGCCTCTTGCAAAGCGTTTTCAAGAACCTGAGCTGATGAAGGCTAATAATTCTCAGCACTACGAGGGTCAGATCTGCAACGCTACAATCCTTTTCAACATGTGTTCACTCAGCCCCTCGCAGGGAGCTGACAATTTCATTGGCTATCAGCCTACCTACTGGCAATATATGGACAAACTCGTCTATTGGGCCGGTTCTGCATCGGAAGGTATTATCATTCCTCCCCCAGCAGGCTCTATTGATGCTGCACATCAGGCAGGTGTGAAAATACTGGGTCAGATTTTCTTCCCGCCAAAAGATTTCGGAGGAGACCCCGAATGGGTACAGGAAATCGTAGTCAAAGAGGATGGCAAATATCCATACGCCAAGAAACTTTATGAAATTGCCAAATACCTCGGTTTCGACGGTTGGTTCATCAACAATGAAACAAGTGGTTCAGGCGTCAAAAGCGCTACATGGGCTGAATTTATCAAGGAATTCAACTCGTATGCCGATGCTGCCGGCGACACTCAGATGGAGATGATGTACTATAATGCCCTCGGTGTTATCGATGCCACCATCCTTAAGTCGCATAAGAACACCTCGATGTTCCTTGAATACTATTCGGAAGGAGACCACAGATCTCTTGCCAAGGATATAAATTGCACAGAGGCTGAAACCTTCGGTAAAATTTATGCCGGTGTGCAATGTGTACGTTCCGGTCTGACAGGCTATCAGAGTTCTCTCGACAAAGCATTCCCCGCATCGGGTCATGTAGGCTCGCTCGCACTCTTCTGCCCGGAAGAGCGCTCTTGGAAAGACAACGTTCGCAATCTTCTCGGAACACCCGATGACAACGGTGAAAAAGCTTATGCAGCCATCAAACAGACATTCGAAAATGAAGAGCAAGCTTGGGTAAACACTGCCGGCGACCCCTCTACAGGCGGTAACATCAGCTGGACCGGCATTTCAGGTGCTGTCCTTGAACGCTCGGCAATTACTTCCATGCCTTTCGTCAGCAATATGTGTGTTGGTGTTGGCAAGCATCGCTTTGTCAATGGCGAGAAACAGGGAACGCAGGACTGGTATCACAGCGGTGTTCAGAGTGTGCTTCCCACATGGCGCTGGTGGATTGAAAACCGCGGCAACCTCAAAGTCTCTATTGACTGGGACGACGCCTACAATCATGGTTCATCGTTCAAGATTTCCGGCAATCTCAGTGGCAAAGCCCTTATGCGTCTTTACAAGACAATGATTCCCGTTGAGAACGGCGGTATCATACGCGTCGTGTTCAAAGGTGCCGAGGCCCCCGAGCTTATGCTCTCTACCGCATCTTCAGTCACTCCCGACGTTACTCTTTCAGCAGCCAACACCTCTAAGAAAAACGGATGGACTGTAGCCGAATATGACCTTTCATCGTTAAAGGGCAAAACAATATATATGGTGGCTCTGAATCTCATCGGTTCAGGTTCATTCAATATGAATCTCGGTCAGCTGGCAATCCTTCCCGGTTCATACGCCCCCGCTACTGTCGCAGTAGAGAACCTGCAGCTTTCACATCGCCTTGATGAAAACGGCGGCGATATCCGCGTGACATGGGATTTCAACTGGAACGATGATTTTGACCATTTCGACATTTATATCACAACGGCTTCAGGTCGTAAATTAATTGGACAGACACGCGATGAAGCTTTCTATATTCCTGCGCTGACACGCGAAAGCAGCGAGGATGCAGTGAAGGTTGAAGTTGTTCCTGTGACCAAGGATATGGCACAGCAGACTCCCGTGAGCGCATCAGCCGAATATCCCAAACCCGGAGCTCCGATCGTAAGCCTTAAGCTCAGCAATAGCTGTGTGAAAGTTGGTGAGACTGTCACGATTACAGCCACTGGAACCGGATCTCCCACAGCTTGGAACTGGATCCTTCCCGAAACACTTGAACTTGTTGAGGGCAAGCTTACCGATAATGTCATTACAGTCAAAGCCCTCGCCGAAGGCACTCAGAAGGTTACCGTTGAATCGACCAATTCACTCGGTACGTCATCTACCGCTTTCGACGCGATTGATGTGGTTAGCAACAATGACTACAGCAGTCTGCACAACATCGTTCTCCATAAAAAAATCTATAGCTACAGCGGTTGTACCAATTCAAAGGAAACCCCTGAAAATCTTATTGACGGTATAACCAACCCGAGCAACACTTCTCAGAAGTGGTGTAATGTATCGCCCGACAACTGGGTGATAATCGACTGCCAGAGCCTGTATCGTATCTATGGCTTTAAGATCTACGACTGTAAGTCAGGTCCTGAGAACAATGAGAACATCCGCAACTATACTATTGAAGTTTCAGCGGATTGTAAGAACTGGACAAAGGTTGTGGACGAAAAGGACAAGAGTTCCGTAAACATCAAGGAAGATTATATTGTTCCCACAATGGGACGTTATATACGCTTCTCTCCTTCAGTAAGCGGTACGCTGCGTGTTTGGGAATTCGAGGCTTACGGTATCGACAACGTAAAGATGACTATCGATGTCAATTCCACCGAGCTCAAAGTCAATTCTGGCGACACAAAATATATCGAAGTAAATTACAGCCTCAACGGTGACGACCGTAATCCCTCTTTCGCCTGCAATGCCATTGGCGGCGACAATGTGGAAATCGGTGACATTACCGAGGATATGCAGGCTCATAAGTTTGTAATTCCCGTTACCGGCGGCGAACTCATGGGAGAATCCGATATTCTTATCACTGTTTCCAACGGTGCAGCCTACAAGGAAGCCGAAGTAAAAGTGTATATCGACAATGAAAGCCGTCCTAACATCCTTGCAGGACTTGACGCAAAATTGCGCCACTACAAGGAAGACTATTCCTCTACTGCTGCTTTCGATGAGACGACCGTGTCGACTCTTACCGACGGAAATACAGAGAAAGAAGCCTGCGAAAGCATAGAAAACCCGTCAAGCCACACTGATGACTTCTGGGCTATATTCGAAGCTCCCGAAATATGGCACCTTTCAAAAATCAAAGTATATATCCCCGAGAATAACCGTGGCGAAAATGACAACGGTAACGAGGGTAATATAAACAATACCATTTCTATTGCTGTTGGCAAGTCGCTGGATAAGATGACTCGTGTTAAAACGTTCGAAAACCTCAGCGATATTAGCGAACTCGAATTCATCTTCCCCGAGTATCGGGATGCCAAATATCTGGCTATAATTTGCAACCTCAATCCTTTCTTCTATCCCTCTCTTGCCGAAGTCGAGGCCTATGAGCAGGTTGAGAGTGCAGTACCTGTATGCGTTCCTCTTGAAGTTACAGGCTGGACTGACGATGTTATTGCCGAGGGTCTCCCCTCAAAGTCTTATGTAACCGGTCAGGTCGACAGTGATAATTACTGGAGTCTCTACACTCCCGCAGTGCAGGAAAAAGGCGCGATTGCCGGTGACGACCGCATGGTTCATTCAGTGAGTGGTCTGAAATACCAACTCCAGCCCTACGATCAGAAGAACTCCGTCACCCTCCGTGAGCGTTACGATGAGGCCATATTGACATTAAAGACTCCCGTACTTTGCCAGAAATTCCACTTGCTGGCATTCTCAGGCGACGATTTTCAGGCGGCTATCAATGTAACGCCCATCTTTGAAGATGATAGTGAAGGCGACGAAAAATACTACAGCTTGAGCAGATGGGATAGAGATGACGATTATGCTATCGGCAAAACTTTCGGCGTGGTATTCAGCGGAAAAACAGACCGTTATCAGACAACTGAAGACGAAATTGATGATAATGATCACTTCCTTAGAGAGAAAACTTATTCTTTCGATGTGAATAACACCAAGAAACTGAAAGCAATTAAAATCGAATCTGACAAGTGGTATGTTGCCAATATTCTGGCAGTTTCCGGAACCGGTCTTCCTTCTGAAATGTCGGGTATAGATGAAATAATCATTACTCCTGAAGAAGATGATGCTATTCCTGTAGCATACTACAATATCCAAGGTATCGAAGTAAAGAATCCGTCATCAGGTTTTTACATCGTACGCTACTCTAACGGTACAACTAAGAAAATTGTGATTAAATAATGTTAGGTAAGAATAGGTAAAAAAGATTGTTTCAGCGCGATTAAGTGCGCTAATAGTTCAAAGATGCGGGAATGGTGCCTGGTATTCACCATTCCCGTTTTATTAATCGCACACCATAATTAGATATAGAATAACATTCATTAAGAATACGATATATTGGGATTATAAGTATATAGCATTTCTTGTATACATTTGATTTAGATGGTGTTGATATAGATATCACGTGATAAATTTTAACAAATAA
>NZ_NPJM01000073.1:0-12739 GCF_002251455.1 Prevotella sp. P4-51 | reverse complement strand
TGCCCTGACAAGACAAGAATCGACCAAAATTACGATAAAACTCCGAAAATAAGCAAACGATGGCAACCTCGGAAGGCATACCCTCGTCTATAGATATTGAATTCTTAGAATTAAACGACAACCCCTACTTTAACGTTCAATTCTTGTAAATATCAGTATAATTGTCAAGCCCATCTACCATAATACCACAAAAATGGCACTCTATAAAGGAATTGAATGGTGACTATTGCCAGCTATATTAAGCCCCAAAACAGTCATTAGGCCGTTTGAGGTGTTATGTTATGACCTATTTGGGTTAATAAGCCATTCTGACATTGTCTACCCATAGCGTGTTGCCGATGGAGCCTATGTAGGCTCCGCCGTGACTGGAGTCAAACTGCAGAATAAGGTGGGTAGGGATGTCGTCGGCGTGTGCCCATCCTATTTCTTTGACAGGCACCATCTTGCCCTTGGAGTTCTTGGCCCACTTGGTGTCATCGCCAGTAATCAGCCCCATGTAAGGTTTGTAGAACGGCTGGTGGGTGATGTCGCCATAGTGGATGGGGAAGGAGGCGTCTTCTACCCATCCGTTGGTGTTGTTGTCAAAGCGCACCACCATGGTGCCCACGCGCTTGGCGTAGAGGTTGCCCTTGGCGTCTTCCCATCGTTTCTGCAGCAGGCAGATGCAGTCGCACATGTCTATGCCTGGCACGGTCTTCACCTTAGAGAAACCTGTCTCCTTGATGCGGTTGGGCTGGCCTGCGAGCTTCACCTTATAATCAAACATCAGCGCCTTGGGTCTTGCCGTGAAGCGCATGCCCGCATCGAGTTTGGCCATGGGGTTGGAGGTAGAGGTGATGGGTTCGAGCATCTGTCCGAGGTAGATGCTTCCGGCAGCCAACACCTTGATATTGACGATACCCAGTACCTTGCACGTCTCGATATG
This sequence comes from Prevotella sp. P4-51, assembly GCF_002251455.1. Taxonomy (NCBI): domain Bacteria; kingdom Pseudomonadati; phylum Bacteroidota; class Bacteroidia; order Bacteroidales; family Prevotellaceae; genus Prevotella; species Prevotella sp. P4-51. The sequence goes on along the minus strand of NZ_NPJM01000073.1, from coordinate 11,814 downwards.
GGTGACGAGCTTGGCGCAATAGCCATGTCCAGGGTGGGTGTCGCGGTAAACTGACTGATTGGTCTTGATGATGCCCGACACCTTGGCCATGACATTGGATGTGCCCCATGGCGAACCAGCCCAGTTGACATAAGGTGTATTTCGCTTCCATGCCTTTGCGGGTGCAATCTCATAGAGTGTCTTCAGTTGTCCGCCGATGATGGCGCTCTCTTTCACTTGGCGTGTGACCCATTGGTTCATGTCGCCGTACTTGATGAGTACGGTTTTGGAGTACAGAGCGCTATCGTAGTCTGTCTGTAGCGTGTCTTGTTCACTTCTATAGTCGGCCTTTACCACAACGGCCATTCCCATGATGAGGGTGACTCCAAGAATTATTTTCTTCATACTCTGTTTTCCTTTCATTTTAGAGTTGTCTATGGTTGGCTCGCTCATGGCGACGGGTGTTTGTTATTTCATCCTCTTCTTCATCTGCTTCATGTCGATGGGTTGCATACACGCATCGTAGGTGCGTGGCTGGTTGTGATCGTCGATGAAGAGGCGGGGATGGTCTGTATATGACTGGCTGGCCAACGACAGTGAGTCGTTGCGGTAGCGTGTGGCTACACCGCCCATAGATAGCAGAGTATGAAACACGCTGTTGCTCTCGGCAGGGCGATGCCTGTTGGCGGCAAGGTGTGTCACGATGTCGGCATGGTGCTGCTGGTAGACGGGTGAGGTCCACACCACGAGAGGCACATGGAGCTGCCAGTAGGATGGGAACGGTGAGGCGTGGAGGAAGAGATTGCGATGGTCGTCGAAGATGTCTTCGCCATGGTCTGACGTATACATCATCGCCGCACAGCCGCCTGTACCTTCGAGCGCCGTCATCACCTGGCTGAGCAGCAGGTCGGTATGGCGAATGGTGTTGTCGTAGGCGTTGATGAGCTGCTGTCGGTATGACCGTTTGGCGCCGTCATAATGGTCGGGGGTAAAGATGCGTGCGGCCTTGGGGTAGCGGTCTGCGTAGTTGAAATGAGAGCCATAGGTATGGAGTACCACAAACAGGCGTTGGCCTCGATGTGCTGTCAGTTGTTGCTGCAGTGGTGTCAGCAGATAGGTGTCGTCGGTAGTCTCGGGATGACGGTCGCGCAGGAACAGACAGTAGTCGGCCTGCTCGCCGAGGTAGTCGATCAAGGAGTGGTTGCGCTGTTGGTTGCTCAGAAATACGGTGTGATAACCCGCCTCTCTGAATGCCTGCATGATGCCCTTGGTGTGGTAGAGTATGTCGTAGTTGTCGGCATCGGCCATCGACAACAGGATGGGTACGCTCTTGTGTGTGGTATTGCTTTGGCTCATGTAGTCGGTGAAGACTGTCAGTCCGTGTGCTTTGGACAGTAGTGGGTTGGTAGGTCGGTGGTAGCCATATAGTTGCCAGTTGTCGGCACGGCTGGTCTCGCCGATGACCAGCACCAGCGTCTCAGGCACGGAGTCGGTGAAGGTGTAATGGGCGTGGTAGCTGAAGGATGCCGATGCCGAGGGATAGTCGGTGGTGGCTTTCTGCCGGGTGAGCGCGATGCCAAAGTTGTATACGGCATTGAGAGGGAACAGGTCGGTCGTGGGCGCATAAGGGGTGACTCCCGCGAGTACTGTGGTGATCACTGCTGTGCTTGCGGTGGCTATGAGTGCTGGTCGGCGCTGTCGGCGCAGGAGTGTCTTGTCCAGATATAGGTGTCGCCGCCACAGTATGGCTGCCAGCGTGAGCGTGGGGATATAGATGATTACCACCCATACGATGGCAGGCATCAGTTGTGAGAGCAGTTCGCCCACCTCGCCCGGGTTTGTGGTGACGAGGTTGAGCCACATGTCGACGGCGATAGGTCCGCGCCCATAGAGATAGGTGAGTACCATCTGAAAGGCGCCTAAGAATAGCAGAGGAAAGAGCAGGATGATGGTGCGCCCCACCTTGCGCGAGAGAGTCAGCACCAACCAGTAGGCAGCCAGAGGCGTCACCACATTCAGCAGGCGTCCGCTCCATGAGAGCGACTCGGTAACGGCCAATATCAGGTTGGGAAGGATGAGTACCCCAAGAAATATGAGAAAGATTGTTTTTTTCATAAACATTGGTTTTATTGAGCCTCAAGCCGGGCATCCTGAGCTACCCTTAGAATGCCTCATTGATATTGAATATAAAACCTGTGCCTCTGCGGCTGAACCCATAGTCGAGTCGCACGTTGACACCTTTTTTGAACTGCCAGCGGTAACCGATGCCAGCGTTGGGCAGAATCTGTCGGAATCGCAGGCTACTATAGTCGGGAAACACTTCGGCGGCGCCCAACCATACCACCATGCCATTGCGATGCCAGATATGCTGGCGTAGCTCCACTTGGGCGTCGATGATATTCTTGTCGCGATAGCGCCCCTCGTAGTAGCCGCGCATACGATTGCTCGACCCCACATCAGAGAGCATGGGCCAGGGCACGTGGCCTGCCGATTGTCGTGTGTGAAATTCGCCCGCAATGACGGCACCTCTCCAGGCACGGCGATAGGTCGACACTTGCAACTCGCCCGACCAGTAGGTGTCGTTGTTGCCCAGGAATGTAGGGTTGGCTGTGAGGTCGGCCTGGACAAACCAGCCTCGAGAAGCGTTGAGCATGAAGTCGCGCGAGTCAAACGTATAGCTCAATCCCACCGACACGTCGCTCACCGTGAGCGGTTGTCCGGCCAGCAGTTGAGGAGCGCGGTTCTTGAGCTTGTAGGCGTGTACGTATTGGTAACGCACAATGGGACCGAGATAGGTGTAACGGTTGAGCGGCACAAGAAAACGTGCCATCACCTCAAACTTGGTCCGGTTGTACTTGCTCTTGTTGTCGTTGTTGTCGCTCTGCGGAAAGTTAAAGCCCCATAGGTAGGAAGGGAAGGTGTAGACATAGAGTCGGTAGTCGATCCGATAGTGTCTGTGGGGCAGGAAGGTGTTGCCTCGTAGGCCTATCATCAGAAATCCCTTGGTGGAAACGTCGCTATAGAGAGAGGCGTTGGAGAGTTTGAGGGTGCTGTCGGAGCGGTTGGTGGAATAAAGTGCCGATGCCACCAGGCCCACGCCCAGTCCTGTGTCAGAGGCGTAGTGCGGACCGCCAATGATGCCAAAGTCTATCTTCTTATCGGGCTTGGGCTTGTCGGACTCGGAAAAATACTGCAATAGTCGGGCTACCAGACTGCGTTTGGGCTGTATGGCCAATGTGTCGAGTGGGGCTGCAATGCTATCCTGCGCCCAAATCGGGGTGTGGACGGCCAGTAACATTCCTATGATAATCAAAGCCTTCATACTATTGCCATAGAAAACTTGTGCAAAGATAATTGTTTTTTTCGTTATACACTTGTATTATCCCAAAAATCGAACAAAGAAGTATGAATTATGTCGTTTATCCCCGGTAATGCCCTTTGATTCGTGGAAAAACATGTCGGCCCTACTTACGATTATGAGCAGCCAAGTCCATGGCTGCCCATAATCGTAAGTAGGATTGCGGATATACTATATATTATAAGGTATAGAAAGCATCCATCAGGTCGCGGCGGTAGTTCTTGCTCACCTTGAGCTCGCGGTTGTCTTCGTAGGGATAGCCCAGTATGCAGGTATTGTCCTGTATCATCATGATGTGGCTCACGTTGACGATATATCGCTTGTGGATTTGCACAAACGATGGCGAATAACGCAGGATGAAGTCGCTGTTGGTGCGGCTGCGCAGGATGTAGGTGCTGCCGTTGGTGCATACCGCTTCCCAGTGCTTGCCGTCGGCGTCGAAGCGGAAGAATGCCACATCGGCGTCGCGCAGAGCGATGTGCTCGTTCATGGCGTTGACCACGAGTATGCGTGGCTGGCGCTGCTCTGCGGGGCCTGCCGCTTGGGGCAGACTGGCGAGCTTGTCTTCATAGAAGCGGGTCATGGTCTGGGCCAGGTCTTGGGGCGATGGCGGCTTGAGCAGATAGTCGAACGCCTTCTGGCGTATGGCGTCTATCATGTACTTGTCGTGGCCGGTGTAGAATACCACCTTGGTGTTGGGGTCTACCTCCTGGTGGAGCAGCTGGCAGAGCTGTATGCCCGTCATGGTGGGCATCTCGACATCGGTGAAGATGAGGTCGGGAGCCAGCTGTATGATTTCTTCTATGGCTGTGTCGGCATCGGTGCTGGTGCCTATCACCTTGACCGAATACTGGCTTTCCAGCATGCGGCGCAGCACTTCGATGGCGTCGCTGTTGTCGTCGACGATGTATACGGAGGTGAGCTGTTTGCGTCCGAACATAGTGTATGGCTGTTATAAGTTATAGTTGTACTCGTCGGGCACCATTATCCATGAGCGGCAGCCCGACATGCCGTTGTCGTCCTTATAATTGGTCACGCCGAAGGTAATCTTCTCGCGGTTGTGGTCGTTGAGTATCTGTATGGTCTGGCGCACCACCTTCATGCCGGTATGCTCGCCCACGCTGCCGGCGGTGAGTCCCACTCCGTTGTCCTTGACCTCGATGCGGGTCATGGTCTGCTCGCGCGTCACGCTGATGTCGAGCAGTCGGGGCGAGTCGGCCTTGAGCGGGCGCAGTCCGTGCTTGATGGCGTTTTCGGCGAATATCTGTATCACCATGGCTGGCAGCCGCACGCGGTCGGCATCCACATCGGGCGCCACGTGGGTGGTGTAGCTGAAGTTGTCGCCCATCTGCTGGGCTTCGATGTTGACGTAGTAGCCCACAAACTCCATCTCCTCGTTGAGGGTGCTCATGAGTGCGTCGGCACGCTCCACGCCTCGGCGCAGCAGCTGGGTGAGGGTGTTGAGGTTGACCTCGTGTCCGTTCATCTGGGCGAGCATCTCGTGGTTGAGCGCATTGTAGATGAAGTGGGGCGATATGCGGTTGCGGGTGTTCTTCATGCGCAGCTTCAGCATCTCCTGGCGTGCCTTCATCTCGCGCATCTGTCGGCGTCGGCGCAGCAGCACGATGGCGAAGCACATGGCGAGGATGACCACTACGGCGAAGAGGAAGAGTCCCCATGCCAGTGCGCCGAGATAGCGCTGGTGGTCTATGATGTGCTGTTGCTCGGCTATCTGCTTGTCGTGGCGGTATCTGAGCATATTGGCATTCATACGCATCTGGATGTTGGCGGTCTGCAGAGAGTCGTTGATGGTGTGCATCTGTCGGTGGGCGGTGTAGGCTTCGTCGTATCTGCCCATCTGCTGGAACACATTCTCCTTGGCCTTGAGCCTCTGCACGATGGCGGCGGGTATCATGTATTGTGGCGTGTCGCTCTCGCGGGCTATGCCCAGCGCCAGGGCGTGATGGCCTTCGAGCATGGCGATGTTCATCTCAGAGGTGTGGGTGTAGTAGAGGCCGATGTCAAAGCCCACCTTGCGGAAGAAGCTGTCGGCCTGGTGTATGGCGGCTTTGGCGGGCGCTGCCTTGCCCAGACAGGCATAGGTCTCGCCCAGGTTGGCCTGCACGGTGTAGTAGTCCCACTCTCGCTTGGGGTCGTCCTTGACCAGCTGGGCAGCCTTGAGGAAGTAGGGCAGAGCCCGTCGGTAGTTGTCCTGCAGATAATAGTCATTGCCCCGGTTGTTGTAGTAGATGAAGCGGTCGCCCTGCTGCATGTGGGGCAGCAGTCTGGCTGTGCGCTTCCACCACAGGTCGCTGTTGGTGTAGTCGGCCATGAAGGTATAGGCGGTGCTGATGCCGAGCATCACCACGATGCGTGCGTTGGGATTGGTCTGCATCGAGTCGGCGAGCGCCAGTGCCTGCAGATACGAGTCGGCGCTGAGGTCGAGCCTTCCCATCTGGCGGTAATAGTCGGCCTGGTTGGTCAGCGCGGTGAGTATCTGTTCGCGCTCCTTGTCGGTCTGTCGCAGCAGGGTGATGGCATGGCCGTTGTAGACCTGTGCCGAGTCGGGGCGGCCCAGTATCACGCTGTTGTAGACGCCCTTGCCCAGATACCACTCGGCGCGCAGCTGGTCGGTGGCTTGGTCGTGATGGTCGGCATGGCGGTCGAGATAGGCTCCTATGCGGTCGAGGGTGGCGGTCATCGAGTCTATCTTCATGTCGGTGTAATAAGCCTTGTTGAGGGTGGACAGCCAGAGATAGTAGGTGGTGCTGTCGTCGGCTTCGGCCATCTTCCGGGCGATGGCCTTCATGGCATAGTCGTCGTTGCCGGCGGCGATGGAGTCTTCTATCGCGTGGCGCTGCTGCTGAAACGTGTCGTCGGTATGTCTGCAGTTGCAGGCTGCCAAGAGGAGAGAGGCAGCGATGAGTGATAATAGTTGTATATGTCTTTTCACGTGGTTCATATTCGGCAGATTGAGAGTAAGATGCTACAAGACAGCGACTTGGCGATGGCTCCCGATGGCTCTAAGCGACGGTGTGGCGGCTGTCTTAACCATACAAAGTTAGTCATTTATCACAACAGTAAACCTTTTATCCACGATTTTTTTGACCTGCATGGTTATTTTTTCCCTTTTATCCCCGTTTTCGGCCTCTTGTCGGGCTTTTCACCCTTTCAGGGCATAATGCCGGAAAGGGGGGGTTGGTAGGTGTTGCGGTTTTTCGTATATTTGCAGTCACAAGAGTTAATTACAAAAGATGTATGATGTTATCCTATGCAAACGCTAACTAATCGGAATATATTTTATCTGAGTTACAAACACGCAAGGACACTATGCTGAATAGTGGGCCTTGCTCTTAAAGAAAACGAATACATAAGGAGTGCAATATGTGGAAACGATGACGTAAGAAAATACTCTCCACGATAATCCTATATTAAATCTCTCCACAGTGTTGTTGACCCATATATGGCTGAGACAGCCACAGGCTTATTTTGTACGAATCTCCAACACGACCACACATTTCTCCCCACATCATTGCACTCCTTATTGTTTGTCACAACCTTATTCTCAACTGCATTTCTATATCGGTCTGCGAGCTGGCGTCTATCTGCTGCAGGCCCGATGATATGTGGTCGCGATCGAAGTAGTCGGTGGTGGCTGCCTTGAGCGCTATCATCACCCTGCGCGACAGTGTGGCGCGGGCTGTGAGTGCGTAGCGTATGCCGTGGCCGTAGAATGCAGGATTGGCAAACGAGTAGAGCAGTCCGTACTCGTAGCCATAGAGGCGGCTTTCGTAGTCGTCGGTGTCAAAGTAGGAGAGTGCGGCGGAGAGCTGCAGCCAACTGCCGGCGTAGCGTATCTGCTCGGCGGCGCTCCATCCCATGCTGCTCTCGCCCTTGGTGCTGTAGGCCATGCCCATCTGCGTCTTCGAGGTCCATCGTCCGCTCTGTATGCTGAGTGTAGTCTGTGCGCGGTGGGTGGCATAGTCGTCGAGAGCCGTATGGGTGGCATTGTCCTTCTGCCGCAGCTTGATGCGGTAGCGCGTCTGCCATGTGAGCAGCCGACGGCGATACTCTATCTGCACCAGATTGTCAGACGCGTGGGAGGCGAAGGACACACCGTAGCGGGGCCAGGTGAAGTAGGCATAGTCGGTATAGGCGAGTAGGTTCCAGTGGCGCGCCAGGTGCCAGATGGCAGAGAGGTAGAGTCCGTTCTCATTGCTCACCTGGGTGCCTTCGGCAAACGAGCGGCCCATGAGGGCATGGTAGCGGTAGCTGTAGAAGCGCTGGATGGCTATGAGCGACAGCGACTGGGTGGGGGAGAAGCTGAGGCGGTTGATGGTGGCTATGCCGCCGCCGTCGCCCGTGGCTGTCTCTCCGGAGAAAGCCCACTGGGGTGACAGCCAGCTGTACTCGGCGCCGATATTCCAGAACCTGTCGCCCGTGGGAGCATATCGGCGGTAGAGGGCAGTGGTGTCGGGGCGCAGCAGTCGGTTGTAGCTGTTGTAGACTCCCGTCAGCCCCAGTCGCAGTCCGCCGTGGTGATAAGCCACATTGGCTCCCCATAGCGTCTGGGCGGTGTTGTGGCGTCGGTCTATCTCGCTCTGGGTGCGGTGGTAGCCGCTCTTGAGCAGGGTGGCCACGGTGAGCGAGTCAGAGTTGAGCGTAGCATCGACGAGGCGGTGAGAGGCAAAGAGGGTGGTTTCGATGCGACTGCTCATGTCTATCGTGGCAGCGGCTCCCTGCAGATAGTTGGCTTCCGAGCGCGACGAGTGTCCGCTTATCACGGTACTCTGGCGCCCCAGGCCGTTGAGTGCCGACAGTTTGCCGAAGCTGTAATTGGTGTTCATCACCAGTCCCGACCCTATCCGCAGCCGGTAGCGTCCCACCACCAGTGAGCGCAGCCATCCCCGGTTCTGCAGTTGGATGTAGAAACTGTAATAGTCGTATCCCATAGAGTTGGGCTGACTGAAGAAGGGTTCGCCCGCGTCCTGCGCGCCCACAAGTCCCACCTTGACATCCTGTCCGTAGTTGAAGGTATATCTCACCCAGTGGCGGTAGGGATAACCCAGATAGCCATGGTCGTCACCGCGACGGTCATAGCAGGGCAGTTTGAAGTAGCCCATAGCCTCGTGCTTGCCGTATTTCAGGATATTGTTGAGCGAGAACGCCTTCTTGCTGCTCGCCGGTTCACCGAGATAGGCAAAGTATTGCAGGAGCCGCATCCGCCGTTTGTCGGTGATGTCGGCCACCAGCAGCTCGGCCCATGTATGCACCTCGCCCACCTTATCTATATATTCCACCAGTCGCAGATACTCTTCGGGTGTGATAAAGGGCAACTGTCTGAGTTGCTCGGGAGTAGAGTGATTGATGTTGATGGGGTTGGCAGCGAGTTCGCACAGCTCGTCGTAGCGCTCGCTGATATCCTCGTTCTCGATGTCTTCTATCAGCCCCGACTGCATCAGATATTCCTCCCAGGGCTGGCGCGACTGGGCAGATATGTGTAGGGTGGCAAGCAGACACAGGGCTGTGGCGAGCCATACTCTTCCGTGTTTCAATAGGCGTGACATCTGTAGTAATGTGGTTTGCAGTAGTTATTATATGTAGAGACTCCATGCGCTGTTCTTCATCTACGGCTGGAGCGGGGAGCGTCGTCGGTTGCCGCATGCCCCTCTGGATGAAGACCGGTCATAGGTTCCCTATGTTTATGTAAGATAATCGCTGTCACAAAGATACTGCTAATTGTTCAGAGAGGAAAACTTATTTGGATAAATTTCAGATAATGTGTAGTCTTGGTTGGCATTTGATGGTAAAAATGGTTATTCCCTCTTAGTTCTATCGCGATTAAACAACTCAGCCATCTGGTTTTGTGTCAGCCATACGGTCTCATTTTCCAGCTTTACATTCAGCTGCACACTTCCGTCTTCCGAACGGTATATTTCTATAGAATTGCTCATTTAGTCTCTGTTGTGTGTTAGCCCATCCATTGCCTTACAGTCCTCTCTCAGCCCAATCGCCTCTATCGAGGTTGCGGTATCCGATGGCTTCGCTGATGTGCTGTACCTCTACACGTTCTGAGCCGTCGAGGTCGGCGATGGTGCGCGCCACTTTGAGGATTCGGTTGTAGGCGCGGGCGGAGAGGGAGAGACGCTCCATGGCGGTGCGCAGGAGTGCGATGGAGGCTTCGTCGGGCTCGGCAAACTGGTGTATCATGCGCTCGGTCATTTGGGCATTGCAGTGGATGCCCTTGAAGTCCTTGTAGCGAGCGGTCTGGATGTCGCGGGCCTTGATGACGCGTTCGCGGATGACGGCGCTGGGCTCGCCTGGTTCCACCTTGGAGATGTCCTTGAAGGGTACGGGCGTAATCTCGCACTGGATGTCTATTCGGTCTAAGAAAAGAGGGGCCGCTGATTGTCCCACTTTTTGGCTCGCTCCATGCCATCTAGCACTACGCCTACGATGATTTATCAAGGACATAGGTGAATGGCCATTGTTTATGTTCACGATGCAAAGATAACACTTTTTGTTTAATTAGTCGAGCCTTTTTGATTAGAATTGCTCCATTGTGCATAGACTCTATACATTCCCACATGGGCCAGGTGAATTTCTGATAGACAGAATCTAAGGAATGTATTTCGATGAGGTTGAGTCCGATAACATGTTTTTTGAGGTCTGTATTGCGGTATTGCTTCTTTACGACAGCATAGGCGCGTCCCATATCCTCAAAAATGTAGGGCGCAACGTCGGCGAAAGATTCCGATTCAAGACCATCCATAGTGATAATATAACACTTGGGAACCACATCATTATATGTGAACCCCCACCAGTATGCCACTATCTTCGAACAGATAAATAGGTGATGCGGCTTTATTCTTCAAAAAACAGCAATTTTGTTGATAAAAAATTTGCAAATGCGAAATATTATCATTAACTTTGCAGCATCAAAATACGAGAAGAATGGAAAGTACGGAGATTATAAAGAACGCAGGCCTAAAAATCACTCCGCAACGTAAAGTGGTTTATGAGATTATGATGGAATTGCGTCATGCTGCCATTGATGAAATAATCAAGTGTGTGCAATCCAAAGATAATGAGATAACCATCTCAACCATCTATCGCATTCTTGATTCGTTTTGCAAGGCTAATCTGTTGTCACTTGTGTTCCATCCCGAAGTGGGGAAAAGCTATTATGACATTACCGTGACAGAGCATCACCACATATTCGAGGGAGAGAGCATCTTGGATTATATGGATGAAGAGCTTACGGAATTGATACGACAGTATTTGAAAGAAAAGAATTTTGCATCGGTTGACATTAGCCGAATACAGGTGCAGATAACGATAAATAATCCAAAGTTAAACTCTAAAAAGTAAAAAGTATGAGAAGTATCACGACTTTCGATTTGCAGTATGCACATCGGTTCTATGGCTTCCAAGGCGAAGCCCAGTATCTTCACGGTCACACTGGCACACTGACCATTGAGGTGGAAGATACGGTTGAAGAAGGTGTAAACATGGTGTACCCTTGTAATGAAATCCAAAAGGTGGCATGGAGCCTGTTGAAGAATTTTGACCATGCCTTGGTGCTCCGCGAAGATGACCCTTTGCTTCCTGCCATTCTTGATGTGTATGAAAAGCAAGGCATCAAGAACGGCCATCCGCAAAACAAAATGAAAGGAGAGGCCTTCAAGACAGAATTGGCAACGGCTTACCCCGATGCCCGTCTGGTTGTTACCAAAGAAACCATGACAGTGGAAGGTATGATTAAGATTGTATATGACTTGTTGAAAGACAAACTGAACATCGTTAAAATCACTTTCACAAGCGGTGTGAATGCCGGGTCTGCCGAGTTTACCACAAAGAATAACATCGACCGCTGTCCTCTTTGCGGTGTCGCCCTCAATGCGGATGGAGTATGCCCAAAATGTGGTTATCGGAAAAAATAATCCACGTAAAGCTGCATATAAAATAAAGTAATGATGAAAATATGGGGCTGTGTTGTAATTAAGGTTTACGGCGCAGCCTCGTATTTTACAAGTTAGAAAAATAATTTGAAATTCGGCTAATGGCTTCAACCTTTGTTTCCATAACCACATCGGCATACACCTGTGTTGAATTTATGCTAGTATGTCCGAGCAACTTGCCTACTGTGTACAAGTCACCTCCGGCAGCCAGTGTCAGCACGGCAAATGTGTGACGGCCCGAATGGAAACTGACATTTTTCGTAATCCCTGCATCCGCAGCCATTTTTTTAAGATACCTGTTACATACTCCCAATATAGTCAGTTCAAACACCTTTTGGCTCGGCTTGCATCCGTTTCGCTCAGGTAACCAATGCAAAGCCGATTGGTTTGGCTCACCCGATAAACCAAGGGGATTAGGCATATAGTTTTGTAAGTCTGAAAAGAAAGAACTTTATATCCGTTACTCCTCTTAAAGCAGCTCTAAACGCCTTTATTTTAGCATTGAATGATTCAGCA
>NZ_NPJM01000072.1:0-2079 GCF_002251455.1 Prevotella sp. P4-51 | reverse complement strand
ATGTAGTCCCAGGCAGACTTGAACTGCCGACCTCCACATTATCAGTGTGGCGCTCTAACCAACTGAGCTATAGGACTGTCTGACTCGGCGTTCAATTAACCTGTGGGCTTAACTGCGCCCAGTTTCTTTCTATTCTCTTTTTCAGATTCGCGGTAGTACAAGAAAGCCTGGGAGTAACACTCCACTACCTATATATAATATATAAGACTTTCCTTCATCCTCCAGATATTGCGTCTCTCCAGAAAGGAGGTGTTCCAGCCGCACCTTCCGGTACGGCTACCTTGTTACGACTTAGCCCCAATTACCAGTTTTGCCCTAGGCCGATCCTTGCGGTCACGGACTTCAGGCACCCCCGGCTTTCATGGCTTGACGGGCGGTGTGTACAAGGCCCGGGAACGTATTCACCGCGCCATGGCTGATGCGCGATTACTAGCGAATCCAGCTTCGTGGGGTCGGGTTGCAGACCCCAGTCCGAACTGAGGGACACTTTGATGATTAGACGGACGTTGCCGGCCGCCTGCTTTCTGTATGCCCCATTGTAACACGTGTGTAGCCCCGGACGTAAGGGCCGTGCTGATTTGACGTCATCCCCACCTTCCTCACACCTTACGGTGGCAGTATCCGCAGAGTGCCCGGCTTCAACCGATGGCAACTACGGAGAGGGGTTGCGCTCGTTATGGCACTTAAGCCGACACCTCACGGCACGAGCTGACGACAACCATGCAGCACCTTCACAGGAGCCCCGAAGGGCCTCACCATCTCTGGATCGTTCTCCTGCAATTCAAGCCCGGGTAAGGTTCCTCGCGTATCATCGAATTAAACCACATGTTCCTCCGCTTGTGCGGGCCCCCGTCAATTCCTTTGAGTTTCACCGTTGCCGGCGTACTCCCCAGGTGGGATGCTTAACGCTTTCGCTTGGCCGCTTACCAAAATGGCAAACAGCGGGCATCCATCGTTTACCGCGCGGACTACCAGGGTATCTAATCCTGTTCGATACCCGCGCTTTCGAGCTTCAGCGTCAGTTACACTCCAGTAAGCTGCCTTCGCAATCGGGGTTCTTCATGATATCTAAGCATTTCACCGCTACACCATGAATTCCGCCTACTTTGTGTGTACTCAAGCCCTCCAGTTCGCGCTGCAGTGCAGGGGTTGAGCCCCTACATTTCACAACACGCTTAAAAGGCGGCCTACGCTCCCTTTAAACCCAATGAATCCGGATAACGCCTGGACCTTCCGTATTACCGCGGCTGCTGGCACGGAATTAGCCGGTCCTTATTCATGCGGTACCTGCAAAACGCCACACGTGGCGAACTTTATCCCCGCATAAAAGAAGTTTACAACCCATAGGGCAGTCGTCCTTCACGCTACTTGGCTGGTTCAGGCTTCCGCCCATTGACCAATATTCCTCACTGCTGCCTCCCGTAGGAGTTTGGACCGTGTCTCAGTTCCAATGTGGGGGACCTTCCTCTCAGAACCCCTACCGATCGATGCCACGGTGGGCCGTTACCCCGCCGTCAAGCTAATCGGACGCATCCCCATCCGCAACCGGCCGAAACCTTTACTCCATTTCAGATGCCTTCTATGGAGACCATGGGGTATTAGTCTTACTTTCGCAAGGTTATCCCCCAGTTGCGGGAAGGTTGGATACGCGTTACTCACCCGTGCGCCGGTCGCCATCCGCAATAGCAAGCTATCGCGATGCTGCCCCTCGACTTGCATGTGTTAAGCCTGTAGCTAGCGTTCATCCTGAGCCAGGATCAAACTCTCCATTGTAAAAATATTGTCCAACTCCACTATAAGTGGATGATTGTTTGCTCTGTTCAGGACGCTAATATCATTAGTTCAAGTCTAAAGTACCTGTCTCTATATTTATTGACGGTAGCTTCGTTTTACCCAAGAGGCTTCCCGATCGCTCCGGAAGCCGCTCGCTTCTTGTACTACTACTCTTCTGTTTATCTTAAATCTTTCAAAGAACTCTTTCTTCAGCGCTCAGGAGAAGTGTTTCATTCTCGAAAGCGGATGCAAAGGTATAGCTTTTTTCAACACAAACCAAACATTTCAACAAAAAAGTTGAAAATA
>NZ_NPJM01000071.1:0-954 GCF_002251455.1 Prevotella sp. P4-51 | reverse complement strand
AAGGGGAGGGAGTCCCTTCTTGCTGTGTTTAAGGCGGTTAGAAGATGCGCCTTGCCCTTGGAGGTGGTTGGGATGGGGTTTATTGTAACTTTTCGACCCTTGGAGAGGATTGGGGAGAGGCCATTGTTGGGCTTCTCTTTTTTTATTTTGCTCCTTTTCAGCCTGCCATGGGCAGGTGCGGCGCTGAGGTTGGTGTCGGATATCCCTGAGATGGTTCTCGGGAATATCCAACACCAACTTTTTACGCAGAGGGAAAAGGCGTGAAAAGGAGCAACGCCTTTCCGGCTCTTATATCCATACATTACACGCCGCAGAGGGATGGTTGGCACCGCCCGCAACTATCATTGGTGGCTCGTAACGGTCGATACGTGTCCTCGTAACAATTGATACGTGACCTCGTGACTTATGGCACGTGCCCTCGTAACGGTTGTTACGAGCTCACCGAGGGCGTCCCCCTTGGCGGGATAATGGACAGGAAATTGGTGGAGTGCATTATCAGAGTGAGTATAATAACATTCTCCCTTACATTTCAGTCCACTATCCTGCTGTGGGTAACGCCTTCGACTAAGCGCAACTCCTACAGAGTTGCTATACCTTATTATATATATACCCAGGGTAGCGTGCTTCGCCCGCAACCCTGGGCTGGGAAATCGCAACTCCTGCAGAGTTGCTGCTGATTGTGGGCCTTCCACTATGGGATTTCATCTGCTCATCTCCAAAAGGGATGAAATAAACACAAAAAGCCGTGGCCACTGCTGGCGGCTTCGCCTTGGCGGTGCTGTCTCCAATGCCTGTCGGAAAACAAGTTTTCCTCCTGGGCATCGGCACCATCACCACCGTCATGCTCTGCATGACGCCAGCAGTAACAACGGTAAAAAAAGCCGCCGTTGGCGGTAAAAAAAGTCCGGCTGGCGCCGGTACAAAAACAGCTGCTTGTAGAAGCCCCACCCCAGT
>NZ_NPJM01000070.1:0-17494 GCF_002251455.1 Prevotella sp. P4-51 | reverse complement strand
CTTCTCGGGGACGATTTTTGCTTTTTACTCTCACCACACATCGTAGCCAGAACGCCTCGTAAACGCCCGATAATGACGCCTGACCACGCCGATAAAATGGAAATAACGGTAGTTTTTCAGTGCCCTCATAATTCGGGGAGCGAGGGAAACGCGTATCTGTGTTTTCGTTTGCGTGACAAGAATCTCGATCTCAAAGTGAGAACGGACATCCTTGTCATGAGTGAGTTTTGGGATAACGACATCCCTGGTTATGGCAAGACAAGGAAACTGTCTTCTGCTGACAAGAAGAAGGTCAAGACTCTTGTCACCGACATCATTACCAAGTTATCAGATGAGTACGATGCCGAAACGGCAGATGCTGTTTGGGTACGAGAGGTTGTAAACCGCTGTATGTTCCCTAATATTGAGCAAAAGCGTTCCACTCCAACCTTCATTGATCGCTTTGAGCAATACCTCAATGAGCATAAGATGGCAGAAAACTCTTACAACATATATAAGCCTACCCTAAAAAAGTTGAAGAGGTATGAGGCTTACAAGAGGGAGATAGATGGCATTAAGGATTTCCACCTCTATGTTGAGACCATCACATCCGATGATTACCACGACTTCGAAGAGTACATACAAAGTGAGCACGAACTATTCAAAGAATATGCAGACTTCTATTCTCAGTTCGGTTTGAAAGGTGTCAGTGTTCCCAAGCCAATGGCAATAGTTAGCATAACCTTCATGATACGCCATCTAAGAACCATTCACCATTGGTGCATAAGGCAAGGCTATACCACGAACAAGTCCTGCGACCAGGTTTCCAATCCTGACCCAACACTCGGCACACCTATATATATTACGTTGGAAGAGCGAGACAAGATTTACAATGCAGACCTCAGCAAGCATTGCATGTCAATACAGATGGCACGTGACTTCTTCATGTTCCAGTCGCTTATAGGATGCAGAGTCGGTGACCTCCGCAAGCTGACATACGACAACATCCATGACGGAGTACTGACCTACATCCCCCATAAGACAATGGGCAGACAAGGAAACTCTGTAGATGTTCCTCTCAACTCCAAGGCAAAGGAGATTCTTGCAAGGAACTATTCTGACGGACACCTTCTCTTCCCAAAGCACGCAGTAACCACCAATACCGCTGCGTTGAATAAGGAGATTAAGAGACTATTCACCATCTGTGGTATAACAAGAGTGGTGACTGTCAGAAATCCTGTTACAGGAGCAGACGAGCAGAAGCCGATAAATGAGATTGCATCAAGCCACATGGCAAGACGCACCTTCATCGGTAACCTCTACAAGAAGGTCAAAGACCCAGAACTCATCTGTTCCATGACAGGACACACAAAGGGTAGTCGCTCCTTTACACGATATAGAGAGATAGATGAAGACATCAAGATAGAATTGGTAAACCTCATCAACTAACATAAAAGCAACAACACAATGAAGGTAACAGCATTTATCCGACAGGTTACGGTCAAGGGCACTCCCAACGAGACCGTACATATATACTTCCGTGTGCGTGATGGCAAGACTGACATCAAGGCTGCAAGCGAACTCTCCATCAATCCTAACCATTGGAATGCAGAGAAGCAAGGCTACAAGTCACGCGTATCACTCGTAAGCGAATCTGCCAAGGTTGACTTCGAGAAGAAGATAAGCGAACTGAAGACTCTTATCTCAGAGAAATACTACCGAGGTGCAGATGGCGAATGGTTGAAGACCCTCATTGAAGAGTATCACCATCCAGACATTAACAAGCGTGTAAGCAAGAACAAGGAGAACCTCTTGCAGAACCGCATCCGTCAGTATGCAGAGAACCGCCCACTTACCCCAAGAGCAAAGTTGCGCTTGCTGGGTATAGCCAAGAAGGTTGACCGCTACACTGAGTACATGAAGACAATCATGAAGCACAGGAACTTCGGACTCAACGTTGACACGATGACATCCGATGACTTGCGTTCGCTCCAGGCATTCATCTGTAAGGAGGTTGACTTCTACGATGAATATCCTGAGCTCTATACAGACATTGAAAAAGGCTATGCGCCACGCGAACAGTCAGAGAACAGTCTCAACACTATTTTCCGTCGCATACACACCGTCATCAACTACTGTCTGAAGAACAAACTCACCACCAACGATCCGTTTGCGACCTTCGAGACTCCAAAGGTAATATATGGACCTCCTTTCTATCTCAACCTCGAAGAGCGAGACAAAGTTTACCATGCAGACCTCAGTGACTGCTGTAGAGGAATGCAGGTGTATCGAGACATCTTCATGTTCCAATGTTTGATAGGTTGTCGTGCAGGCGACTTGCTCACTCTGCGTAAGGACAACATCGTTGACGGAGCAGTTGAATACATTGCAGAAAAGACAAAGGGACATAACCCTCGTACCATTCGTGTGCCACTCAACGACAAGGCAAAGGCAATCCTTGAAAAGTACAATGACCTTGGTGACCGCATCCTGCCAAAGTTCAATTACAGCGACTACAACAAGAATATCCGCAAGATTCTCAAGCATGTCGGCATCAACAGAAAGGTTGTTGTCATCAACCTCATGACAAGAGAGTCAGAGATGAAGCCTTTGTGCGATGTTGCAACAACCCATACTGCACGCAAGACCTTCATCGGTAACCTCTATAAGAAGGTGAAGGATCCAAGCCTTGTTGCCTCACTCTCTGGTCACACTGATGGAAGCCGTGCCTTCGCTCGCTACCGTGAGATCGACATGGAGATGAAGCGTGAGTTGGTGGAGATGATTGACTAATAGAACGTGTAAATTATCGGCAATAAACTCCAGAAATTGCCGATAATTTACATTTCA
Organism: Prevotella sp. P4-51; assembly: GCF_002251455.1. NCBI lineage: Bacteria > Pseudomonadati > Bacteroidota > Bacteroidia > Bacteroidales > Prevotellaceae > Prevotella > Prevotella sp. P4-51. Next base: position 14,665 of record NZ_NPJM01000070.1, on the reverse strand, counting down.
ACTACTAAAGAAATATAAAAATGGACACAAATGCGTAAATATTATAGAAAAACCTTGGTTAATCAAATTTTGTTCAGTAATTTTGTGGCGTTCATCAATTTATGAACGCATACAAAACAGTGAACAATGTCATCAATTAAAGAAAAAGAACTAATAGATCAAGCGTGCAAAAACATCTCAGATAAGCTGGGTGGTTGTGATGTTTCAAGCATCATGTCACAGAATAGAATCCTTGATTCAACTATTTCCGTGGCAGATACCACTTTTGGCGTAATAGCAAAAAGTGTTGTCATGAGCTCAAACATGTCATTTACCATACAACAAGCCAAGGATGCACATGAAGCAACAAACCTACCAATTCTATTAGTGTTAGGTTATGTTCAGCCATCTATTATGCAAACCATGTATGATAACGGAATTAGTGTGATAGACTATGCTGGAAACTGCATGATTAAGCACGGACTTTTGTGTGTGAATGTCTCAGGTCAGAAGAATACATATAGGAATGATACTAAGAGCCACTCCCTATCAGAAGGTGCAATCAAACTTATATATCGCTTTCTGTCTGACAAATCCTTCATAGGCAAGGCATATCGAACCATTTCAAGTGAGACAGGTTTGTCTCTCGGCTCTATCAAGAATACTATTGAGGAACTGACCAACAGGCAATTTGTCATGCATACAGACAAAGGCAGGAAACTCATTAACGAAGACAAGTTGCTGGAACTCTTGGTTCAGGCATACAATCAGACAATCAGACCTAAGCTGATGCTCAGAAGAATGAGTTTCAGGACAGACGAGATGCGTGGTAACTGGCAGGAGATGAATCTGCCTGAGGGCATGTCATGGGGCGGAGATTGCGGTGCATACCTTACAGATGGTTATCTCGTTCCAGGTTCGTTCGATATATACACATCAAAACCAAGTGCAATGTTGATGACAACAGGTATGGTAATGCCAAATGAGAACGGAGAAATAACTCTATACCAGAAGTTCTGGAATGATGACGATGCCACCAAGGTTGCACCAAAGCTAATAATATATGCAGACCTCATGAATAGCGGTGACAGCCGCCAGATAGAGGCAGCACAAAGATTGATAAAGAATGGAATATAAGATAGACAAGGCGAAGTTTGCCAATGATCCTCTGTACGAGACATTAGGTGCTTTACAGAAATCATTGGAGCAACTGAATCTCCAGTTGTATGTTGTTGGAGCATGTGCAAGAGACATAGCTATAAAAGTTCTTAATGTACCAGCTTCGGCAAGACGTACCATTGATATTGACGTTGCCATCGCTCTTGACAATTGGAAAATGTTTGATAAGGTTTCGGAGTTGCTTCAAAAGAACAATTTCAAGAAGGATCCGTATGCCAAGCAGAAGTTCTATTACAAAGGTGAGGACGGCACGAATGACTATGAAGTTGATGTCGTTCCATTCGGACCTCTTGCCAACAACGAGGTTATAGGATGGCCTCCTGAAGGCAATCCAGAGATGTCGGTAAGATGTTTTGAGGATGTTATGAAGGATGCAGACACCATTATCGTGGACGGGAATGTACGGTTCTGCATAGCATCGCTAAGTGGTCAGTTCTTGATAAAGCTCGACGCATGGATAGACCGTCACTTGAAAACAGACAAGGATGCACGTGACATGTTCTATATCATAGACAACTTCTACTGGACTTCCATCGTTGACAAGTTCCCACCACCAGAGCAGGTGACAAATTCCGATGACCCTTCATTTGATGATTTCGTAGCAGGGGCGCAATGGATAGCATCAGAACTCCGTTCATTACTATCAGATGAACACCGCACGTACTATGTAGATTTCATCAACAGCGAGCTGTCATTAGAAGATAACAGCAAACTCGTTCAACATCTTGTTACAGCATCGAACAATAGTAAAGTGCGTAACTACTCAAACATAAGACTCGCATTACAGAACATCGTAAATATTCTTTCGGCATGACAACAGAACTATTCACAAAAGACTATGACAGCCAGAACGAGGACTACTGCAAGGTGGTAGAACTCGAAGGACGTACTCTTGTCATTATGGCTGATGGCATGGGAGGATTATCACTCGGTGCTGAAGCTGCAGAGTGTGTATGTGAGGGTATTGCCGAATACGTTTCCAAAAATCTTGAAGCAGACAACCTTTGGCAAGAGGCTTTCAAGTATGCAGACAACAAACTCCATGAATTGAGCCTTGCAAACCATAGCAATATGGGAGCAGTCGTAACGGCACTGATAATCACAGAAACATCATGTGAGGTTGCTTGGCAAGGTAATGTTCGCCTATATCTGTATAGAGACAATCAGCTACAGCAACTCACCACTGACCATGTGATGGATATAGGTTATGGGCAGAAGATGCTTACACGCTGTTTGAAAGGAGGAGGTTTGCGTGATGACGTTCCGACAAAGAACATACCATTGCAGACGGGTGATATTCTATTCTTGTGTACAGATGGATTCTATAATATCTATGAACAGGATTTGTCATCTGGCAATGCTAGTGTTCCAAAAGAAGACATTATGACTGATGATGCAACATGTCTGACCCTCAAAATCATTAGCACATGACAGAAGAAGAAATATACGAAGAACTCGAAATTACATACGGCAAGCCGCCCAGAACTACGTCGGAGAAAAACATGATATGGCTGAAGGGTGTACTGGAAGAGCATATCATTGAAGGCGAGTTCAATGAAGATGTTCCAAAGCCAAGTCTCGATGCACTTGCAATGACCCTCATCGCAATCACGACCTATGACATTCCAATGGAAGAGCTTGCAGCCAAGAAACCAGCAATAAGACGCACGCTACTCTGGTTCATCGTAAAGTGCCATAATCACTATGACGAGATAGATGAAATAATGCATCAACTCATGCATAAGTCATATAGGGGTCTCAAACTTTTCATGATTACCAGGATGCTGAAAATCTTCAAGTGGCTATCCATGCAGGAGATTCCGACAAAGTTGATTGAGGTGGTCTTGCATCCAGAACATTACGATGACATAAGTGAAGGTCTTCACCAGCTTATTAGTCCCAACAAGATTGAAAGTGCTGTACTATATATAATATGTGCAATAGAAGACGGACTCCTTCCTATGGATGTCAGCCGTTCGCTCATGATAAAGGAGTTTGAACTTACTCCGAACAAGAGCGCCTACCATCGCTACTTCTCCAAATACTTCACCTATGCGGCAGATTTGAACGCCCAAGAAAAGAAATGGCTCGAAACACAAAAGGAGAAGCGGAAAATTACACTGCGTGCCACCATCGGCTATACAAGAAAAGATGACGGAAGCATCAAGTTCCTTGGTCGCACACTTACCGCACGTAATGCACTGCTTTATCTCATAGCAAAACTACGCCGATTCCTCGATCTTAAGCGACTCATAAAGGAATCATAAAAATACATCGTCCTCAGCAAAAAATCCACAATCGGACACTTGCTGAGGACGATTTTCTTTGCTTTTTGTGTAAAATAATGTTAAGCCAGTGGACTACAGTGGACAGTCCAAATCTGTCCTTTATAGGTATAATTATCAGTCAATTAAAAAGTATTACCTTTGAACCGCCATTCAGAATCTCAGCTGAATTGGCGGTGTTTCTTTTTCCTGAAGCTGTCGGATTTAGAGCACCCTGAGAAGTTAGTGAGACAGCGCAGTGTTTTACCTCTAATATACCATATATGGAGTTAAACGAAATCATCAAGTCTGGCAACAACGTCATGCTCGTTGTCTCTTCCAACGATCTCCTGCGCTTTGCAGATACCATTGTCCAAAGAGCACTGGAGAATCACGCCAATGAGGAAACTCAGCAGCGTAAGGAAGACGAAGCCGAAGAAAAGTTCCTTACTCGAAAAGAAGTGAAAAGTATTTTCGACGTATGTGACAGCACCCTTTGGTCTTGGCATAAGCATGGACTTCTTTGCCATCGCAAATTTGGCAGAAAATGTGTCTATGCTCTCTCTGACATCCGTCGTTTCATGAACGACCATGTAGAGAAAGACACCGCAGCCGGCTATGTCAAGTGGCACGAGGTCAAGGCAAACATGCCAGAGTAGCGACATACAGCGGTGGGTGGGTAGGACTATTTACATGCGTTCTTGTCTGGTCAACATGAACGCCAACACGAATGCCATCTGACCAATGGCGATAACAGCAGATATGATGTATTCTATCAGCAATATCGAGAAGACCGAGAACCTGATCATTCAGGTCTCACAGTTGAAGCATCGTGTCGAGAATCTGGAGAATGTTCTTCGCAACGGCAAGGATGTACTCACTCTCGAAGAGGCTTCGCTCTATACAGGAATTTCTCGCAGCACTCTGTACAAGTTAACAAGCGCACACGAGATTCCATATTACAAGCCCCATGGCAAACTCATACTTTTTGAGCGCAAGGAACTCCTCGCTTGGGTTCGTGCCAACCGTATCGCAGCAAAGGATGAGGACGAAGACGGGGCGTAAGTGGGATAACAGAATTGATTTCCTTGCAAAAATGCTACTGCCAGAATCGGGATAACAGAACATCACCATAGGCAGTAGCACAACGAGAACGTAAAACATCCAAAGTATGGCAAACAAAAATGATAATACACTTCACTTCGGGAAAGTTCGTGTCGAGCTCTCTCCAGAGGCTTGTGAATACCTTGGTGGGATAACAAATGGAGTAACAATCTGGAATATCTATTCGGAATTACTGAATCAGTTATCCCAAACCAATGGTACTATCGTCAAGCGAGGCATTCAGATCACCCTGTCACAGGGAGAACTGGATTGCTCGGTCAACTCTCTCTGTAAGCGACTCGGCATAGGACCGAAACCAATGACCAAGGTACTGGACAGATTTGTTGAACTCGGTCTTATCCGTCGCACTCCATCCAAACTGGCATCCATAGCAGATATGGTATCTGTTGTTGGATGGACTGATGAAGATGGCTATCATGAGTTATGCCATTCTGGAGAACAAAAGGCTGACGCATTACAGAGTCATACGGATGCTGTTGAAGACAATCCTTCTCCCTCTGGTCAAAATCCTGATAGCACACCCATTGAGCAACCTGACAAGCAGATATTGCCCAATGAGTGTTCCAACCAGGATGCAGACGAGCAGCATATCAAAGTTGACGATGCTGAGCAGTTCCAATCTGCCAACCTTCAGCAGTCTGACGAGCATACACCTGATGATTCACCAGACGAGGCAGATAATCCTTCGGAGTCTATCGACACTCAGAAACCTGGCACATCTTCTAATATAGATACGCACGAAACTTCTGATGAAGATCCGTCCGTTTCTGAAGACTTGCAAGAGCAAGGAGATTCGTCACCGACAGAGGCAACACCACTGTCTATGACAGACATCGTAAACCAGATGACTGGAGCCAACCTCGGCTTTGTAATTCCTTCGGTTATCACATCTCCACCTGTAAAGCAAAAGCCTCACGGCAAGCGTTCAAAAGTCGAAAAACAAGGCTGAAAGCCATGCCGTAAACGGGTAAAAAATAGGTAGGTGATTTTTCAAAGCAAGTTAGTGTTTTGAGTACTCAAAACCTACTCATTCTTCACCACCTCTGGCGGTTCGATGAGTCTGACAGCAACGGTCTTACGACCTGCCGAATGACGCTACGCTGCTTCCTATAAGTATTGGATGTGACTTCAAGATCCATCGCTATGCTACTGGAACTTTCATTCACTCCCAGTACTCGGAAGCCAGAGTTGAAAAATCACCTGTAAGCCTTGGTTAATGCATCCTGCGGTATTCCATCCTTAGATGATGCCAGAGGACTTTACACCGATGCCGGAGAGTTATTCATTTGGAGGCTACTTCGTAGAACCTATGGAAGAATTGGCTATGCCATTCAGCCGAAGGATATGGCAGAGCACACGCCACCAATCTGTCTAATGCTGACAGAACACTGGCTTTATGTTAAACTACAATTTTTCAAGAATATGTCAAAACAAAATAGAATAGATACACAGAAGAAAGGCGGTCGCCCTAAACTTGAATCCTATAAGAAACGTCGCCACCAGTTCAAGGTTTCATACAATGACACTGAGTTGGAGAAGATGGAAATGGAAGCGAAGAAGCATAAGAGATCTACCAAAAAGTGGATGCACGATGCACCATTGCAATCAGAAGACCCAATTTATACGGATGAAGAACAGACTGACTATGTACGTAAGTTAGCTGGCATGGCAAACAACGTAAACCAGATTGCTCACCAAGCAAATCTAGGAGGTCTGTATTCCCTAGAAGCTAAGTGCATGGAAGTACTGAATCTGATCATCACTTTGATAACCCGAATCTTCAAAGGTGGTGACCTGTCCAAAGCCTGATGGGAGAACTATTTGGAATAACAAATCAGCAAAACAAATGGGATAACAATGATTGCAAAGATTGTTAAGGGACAGAACTTCAAAGGTGCTATTGATTACATCACTGACATCTACGGCAAGGACAAGCAAAAGAAGGGTGCGCGTCTGATCTATCATTCTTCGGGAATACCGCCCAATGCGGATAACAGAATGATGGCTATGCTTATGGATTCGTATGCCCGAAAGGGAGATCATAATCTTGGGGAGCCAGTACGACACTTCATCCTGTCTTTTAGCAGATGGGACAGTCCAAAACTGACAGACGAACTGATGACCAGGATATGGCTTGAGTTCTTAACCCGAATGGGCTACAAGGACACAGAGAATATCCTTGCTCGTCATAAGTCAGCAAAGAATCCTCACATGCACGGCTTAACCACTCGTGTTGATTCTAAAGGCAACGTAGTTAGCGACTCTTTTGAAGAAGGACGTGCAGCTCGTGTAGCACTCGAACTTACTCAGAAATATGGTCTTCACATATCGTCAGGAAAGGTAGATGTCAGTCGTGACAGGCTTCGTGGTAAGGATAAGGCAAAGTACAAAATCTATGATGCCATCTGTGCTGCAAAGGAGAAGACTGAAACCTGGAAAGGCTTTGAGGATGAACTTGCAAAGGATGACATCAAGATGAAACTCCATGTCAACAATGTGACCGGAAAGATTCTCGGTGTTTCGTTCAGCACAGAAGGATTCAGTTTCAGCGGAAGGCAGATTGACAAGTCTATGACTCTGGCAAAACTCTCTGAGAAGTACGGCGATTTTATTGAGATCGTTCATGAAAACGTCCGTGAGCACTACGAGGAGAAGCGTGAAGCCTACCTGCATCGCTTGCCTATGAGCGAGTATTTCACTGCTCTTCGCACCACTAAGACGTTCGATGACATTTATCCTAATGGAGTGCCAAAACTCAAATTGCCTAGTGTCAGAACGGCTATCGGTGATTCAATGTACGACAAGTTGGTTGACCAGGGCGACCTCATTCCATCCAAGGATGGCAATTCTGACTTCGTGCCTCTGGCAGTTCTGCTATTCGTCATTCTCACCCCATATCAGCCTCAGTTGTCTGTTGGCGGTGGAGGTGGCGGACAGTCAAGTGGTTGGGGCAAGAAGGATGATGACGATGAACGCTGGAAGTTTAAGTTCAATATGAGCGTTCTACATTCCAAGTCAAAGAAACCACAATATAAACCTAAGCGATAAAATTATGGCTAAGAAAAAAGACCAGGAACCACAATCTGAGGGTGCTGTTATCATCGAACAGGTTGGTCAGATCAACCAGACGATTCAGGCGCAAGGCAGTAGTAATCGCACCCGACACAATGCCGTTATGAACGGTCTTGCCTCGTTAGGACTGTATTTTGGCATGACCATCAAGGATGATGGCACTGTAGATGAATACAACAAAGATGCGCTGAAGGTAACTTTCAATCAAGAAGGTTATAAGACTATGGCAGAATCCATTCTTGCCAGAATGCCAAAGCCTGCGCCTCCAAAGGTAGTTCCTGCGACCGTTGACGATAGCGTCCATTACAAGAACAATGACTATCTAATGGAACATCTGCTTATTCGTTGGATGAACTGGAAAGGTAATCGCCACAAAGAGGAGAAGGAAGAAATTCTTGCTACCGTCAAGGAACACATAAGGACAGTTATTCTCGAACACTACGAGCAGGAAGCCAAGAAGAAAAAAAGAAAGTCTTCATGGCGTAAGACTAAGCGCAGATTCGTGAAGTTCTACAGTGGATATGCCTCAGACAAGATCAAACACATGATAGCCTTTACAGTTGCCATCATGGGTGTTGTTTTCGGTGTTGCTGCTTATGTCGCAGTGGATGCGTATAAGGCTAAACTCGATGATGAGTTTTTCGAGTACAGAACCATTCGTCCTTTCCTCGTTGCTGACAAGGATTACTTTACGACCATTGAGAACTTGAAGGAACTCATTCGTCGGGAGGACAAGCAGCACCTTCGTAACGCTTACGATTCCGTTGCCTTCGAGAAGTACATGAAGAAGGAATGGGAGAAGCGTCAGCATCAGGAGGCAGAAAAGAAGAGATTAGAGAATCAGAAGTGATCGTTATATCTTTATTATTAACAATTTAACAACTTTATGACAATGCAAAACAAAATCATTGTAACGGTTGGACTTAAGGGTGGCGGAGGTAAAAGTACCGTGTGTGCTAACCTCGCTATGCACCTTGTTGACAAGGGCATCCCTGTTATAGTCTATGATGCGGACATCCAGCAGACGCTTGTCCGTCATCGTCAGCGTGAACTGGCAGAGCATCAAGATGCAGAACTGCCATATCAGTTATTGCCTTTCAGCACCGCCAATGCTGACGAGGTGAAGTCAAACATGCAGAAGCTAAAGGAGGTTCCGGCAGTTATCCTCATTGATTGCCCTGGCAACATCAATGACGCTTGCCTTCAGCACATCTACGCTGCTGCTGATTTAGCCGTGGTACCAACTCGCTATGACTTCGACAATCTCGACACGACAATTCTCTTTGCTGATCTGTTCGTTCAGATTAGCAAGGCAAAGATGCTGTTCATTCCTAACTGTATCAGCGAGATTGAGTTGCGACGCCCTGAGATTCAGGATGCTCGCAACAAAGCCAAGGATTTACTTGAAGTTTATGGAGATATTACACCTCGTATCAAGCAATGCGTTACTGTGAAGTGCTACAGTACCATCTTCCCACATGACAAGTATCAGCGCAATGCGGTGAAGTTTGCGTTTGAGAAGATTGTTGACGAGATTCAGATGTAATCAGTAGTCTTTTGACAAGGCTTTATCTGTTATCAAATTGACGCACCATCCTTATTGGGTGATGCGTCTTTTTTAATGCTAGTCATCAATAATATTGAATGTCGGTATGACTATTGTATCGCGAATTTCAGCTATTCTCTCTTCTTTAATTTCGTCATAACCTTCATAGTAATGATGTATGAGAACAGTTCCTTTTTTCTTGCCAGGTTCTGCTACTTCTACACCCGAATGCCTGAACCATTCAGGAGTATCGAGGTAATCACCTTCAACAAGGTATCTCCACTCGTTTTTAACCAAAGAGAATATGCGATAGTAACGCCATTGACTCATTGTCCATGTATGGATGTAGCCGACCTCACAAGTGCCGTTTCCGTCAAGATCTCCTTCATTCACCAATTTAGGAGGAGCAGCATCACAACCATAAAGTTCAATCTTCGGTATGTTTTTGTTGTTTGACGAAAGGTAGTAAATATACATTTGCTCCATGTCGTCATTCTGAATATTATATTTGGGATTCTCAACCATTTCAACATACAATGTATCGATACCCTTTCCTGTGAAATTACCAACAATGGTATCTTGTTCATTATGTGCATCAATTGTGTTTATATCTCGCCAGAATGTATCACTATTGAATCTCGATTCAATGATTTGATTTCCTAGAGGTTCACCATCTTCAAGACTTATTGGTTGCTTGTCTGTCCAAATATCCAAAAACATCTTGACCCTTGCAAAGTATTCTCTAATGTATGTCATCATTGACATGGCAGATGTTGGTTCTTTTGCGTTATATGCTTGAAGTTCTTCAATATCTAGTCCTAGGTGCTCAGCAAGATATAGAGCGCGTTCGTTATGGAAGCGCTGTGATATGATTGTAAAGATTCTGACTCCAAATACTTTATTCGCGCGAACAACTGAATCCAAGGTGCGAAATCCTTTTCCGTCAAGAAAGATTACATTATCAGGAATACCACAAGCCACCAACGAATCTTTCATACATTCAGGTTCGTTAATACCATCAAGGCTATTCTCATCACCACTGATAAGAATATACTTTATTTTTCCTGCATTGTACAGTTCTTCTGCTGCATCAATACGATACTTGAAGAACATATTCATGCGTCCACCAACACGTGTTTGGGGAGTGGTACCAAGAAGTAGTCCAACTTCTGTAGGCTGTATTGAATCAACGTCAAAATATAATCTTCCATTACTATTGTTGCTTACAATACAATTACAGAAAACCAATGTTATGATGATTATTGATATTCCAGTTACAACTATATACGTTAAGGTTCTTACTTTAATTTTCATATCGTACTGGCAAGTAGCTTAATGCGCTTTATTATTTAACAATTATCACGGTTCCTCCCTCATCAGAATGCACTCTTCGCAATCGAATGTAAGGATAATTTTTGGGGGACTTGATAGAATCATTAAGTTCAGGCCACCACAAATAATTATTTGGTTCATCTAACATTTCTTTTCCATGATAATTACTAATGGCTTTAATGACTTTGTGCATCTGCTTGGCGTCTGGTTGAACCGATGACATAAGCATAAAGCCTTTTTCTTTCATGTGATAATTCAAGTGGAAAGTTGTCTCATATATTGTTATATTCTGAGTCAAACTATCATAAATCAGATTATCATCCTCAGAACAAATCCTTGCGAATTGTTGAGATAAATCATTCATGTTATAACATATTTCATGTCCAAGAAATATAATACTATGCGATTCATTAGGTTTGAGTTTTCTTTTAGGATAACCACAATCCATACATATCCTGTTTCCTTTAGTAGAATCAACACAGCAACCGCCTAAAGAAATATATCCTTTCTGCTTGAGCCTAATTGCATCCTCTGCTGGTAAACCATATACCACATACAAATATCGTCCATTACACCGAGGACAAACTGATGGCTCCATGTGTTTGTGTTTTAAAATTGCATAATCTAATATACCGAACGGATTCATAACCGTAATAACGCATCCTCCTGTTGTGATGAACAAACAGGATAACAACAATAAAATTTTTGCTCTACGTGACATATTTCTTAGAATGGACATTCACCAATATGTTGCTCTGCTGTTGAATTTATGGGTTGTAATTCTAATGAATCAATAAGGGATTGAAGTTGTGGGCAACTTTCAACCAACTGCTTTAAATCTTCTTCACTGGTGTAGGGTGCTAATCTTCTAATGTCTTCTTCACTAGAAAAAGGACCTAATCTTGTTGAAATATTATTATCTTCCGGATGAATACCATTCTCGTTGGTAGATTTCTCTTCTTTTGACTCTTCAAGATACATGGGAATGTCGTACATCTTGTCAAAATGCCATGGTTTACGCCTTGGTGCCGTAAAAGGTTGTCCTGCACTATATGCGTATTCATAGAATTCTGAATTTAAGAGGCAATATTTCCTATATTGACTTGGAAATTTTTCCAGAATGACATCAACAAAGGATTCTTGATTTTCTGGACAATCATTTTCTGTTGTCAATACAGAGAGTGTAACGCTTTGATTATCAGTAGTTATTAACGTGAGTTCGACGAAATATAAGTGCTTGAAAATTTGGTGATTAGCGAAAATTGTTGTAACTTTATAGTGTTGAAATACAAAGAATTACAAACAATAATCGCTATGATCACCGAGGACAAAGTTACAGAATTATTTTGTATTGCAGATGATTTTTGCAAGTTTTTTGATGCCATTATGGAAAAATATACGCTGAAAGCAGATAAGAAACGGAAATATCACCGCAAGTCAACCATGTCAAAGGCAGAAATTATGGTAATCATGATACTGTTTCATGATTCAGGCTACCGTTGCCTGAAACATTTCTATATAGAAAAGGTATGCAGACATATGCGTCACCTCTTCCCGAAAGTTGTCTCATACAACCGATTCGTGGAACTTGAAAAGGAAGTAGCCATCCCTTTGGCTCTATTCATCAAGAAGGTGCTGCTCGGAAAATGTACTGGCATAAGTTTCGTGGACAGCACTCCCCTTAGAGTATGCAGGAACCAGAGGATACATATCCACAAGGTATTCAAGGGCATTGCGCAAAGAGGCAAGTGCTCCATGGGATGGTCCTTTGGCTTTAAGCTGCATCTGATATGTAACGAGAGGGGTGAGTTGCTGAACTTTATGATAACCCCGGGAGATGTGGATGACAGGAAACCATTGGAATACAAAGCCTTCGTAGAATTCATATATGGCAAGCTGGTCGGAGATAAAGGGTATATCAGCAAGAACCTTTTCCAACGCCTGTTCGTGGATGGCATACAGCTTGTCACCAAACTTAAAAACAACATGAAAGGTGCCTTGATGAGCGTGTCTGACAAGCTGCTGCTTAGGAAACGAGCAATAATAGAAACGGTAAATGACGAGTTGAAGAATATTGCACAAGTGGAACATTCAAGACACAGGTGCTTTGACAATTTCATCGTGAACCTGTTGGGAGCTATCGCCGCTTATTGTATGTTTCCCAAAAAGCCGTGTATCAATGTACAACGTACATTAGACACACAGCTGAGTCTATTTTGAATTCATCGAACTCACGTTTATTACATAACTTGAACGACATTTGAGCCGTAGGACATACATAGAGTATAATCCTCTTAAATTACTGAAAATCAATGGTCTTGTCACTCTTCTCGTTTCTTGTCTTACATTGGGGATGTGGCCCCTGATTAACATTCTCTACTTTCCCACGCAGATTTTCGCTATATCTGATTATCAACGTTTTACAAATATAAGAATGATAATTGAGCCGTCATCCGTTTGAGAATAACATAGTCTGATTATCAGCTAATTGTGAATATTATGTTTTCTGTTCTTTTCATTTTATGCCTTATTTTACGGGATTAAAGAATTAACATATTTAACAATAAATGACACAGCTTTGCTATGTGCTCATATCAAAATGAAGTGTAGTCTCGTTTTGCTGTGTCATATCCAGCATTTGAGAGATGGGCACTTCAATTGATGCATGTTACATCTGGTGTAGGTGCTCGCAATGCCTTTGTTTGACGAGTAACTGCCCCTTATGACTCCTGCTAAACTCATCCCTCATTTGTGCTGAGGATTCATATTGAATGTCCATTCTATTCTTCATGTTGTTTCTTTTTATGCTAATAGCTTTACTTGTAGATACCTTTCAAGAATAGAATGTACACGCAGCTGTTGAGCATAGTCCATCAGTTTACTAATATTACGCTCATGTCTCATAAGATAATTATTCATCACCTCTGAGCAGACATCCAGTCCCACTTTGTTACGGAATTTAATTGCATCGCAAACGCAACGCTCGATGTCGTATATACGAATATTATATCCGTCGATGCTCTTCCTTATTGCCCCTAATTCAAGGATAGATGCAGTATAGTGATGCAACTTCACCTGAGGATATTCTGGGACTATTATCTTCCGGTCTCTTTTTATTGCTACATGAAATGCTTGTGGCAAGGTTGTCGTAAGACCATAGATGTTCCATGCAGACCATAGGCAGAGGATGCCTTCTGGAACAACAGCTTCTATGTCAATCATGCAAGCAGAGAGCTGGTCAGCATGAGCATATACACCTCGACGAATTTGTATGAGTTCACCTTGGCGTACACTTTCAAGCATCTTGTAGTAAGCGGTTCTGCCTTGGCTTTTAATTCTTCCCGATGATATGTAAGAGTTTCTATTTTTCATATTTCTTGTTGCAACAATGGTACAAAATTACCACAATTATTTTTATTTGTGGCACTTTTGTACTGATTTCATTCAAAGCCATCAATAAATTAACATTCTTTCGGCAAAGAGAAAGAAATATCAAGTCGTTTCCTGATTATAAGTTCTACAAACAAGTTTATTTCGTCATATACATATATATGGTTTTCATAAACCTGTAAACTCATTCTTACTTCTCTTCCTATACTTTTTCAGGTCTGACATCTGAGTTTGGGAAACATGTATATATACATGGGTAATCATAAACTTAAACTCATCTTCCACGAGCAGAACCGAATGGCTGCTTTGGAAGGAAGGTCAGCCCTTCTTTTTCTCCTTGCTGAATTTCTTCTTTCTACCGCTTCTGCGAATCATTGCGAGAACCATTTAGCCTTTACTCTCGACATCCTAATCCTCAGATGTGCCTTCTTTGTGTCTGCTGCCTTTTACGCTTCGTCGTGTCCTTCGTTTTGCAAGCCACTACATTTCATTCATGTCGTCATGCTTCCCTGCCATACTTCTACAGCTATGGACATTGTGTTGTAGTTTGCTTGCTTTCTCTGATATTGAATGCTACTTCCTTAATTTCACACCGTTTACTCGATTTTCTACACTTTTCGCCACTTCTTATTTTGGACGAAGCAGACACAATGACTATTCCTAAAATTAGTTGACAGAATTGGATGCGATTAACTAATTAGGTTTACTACTTTTATTCAGTTCTCTGTTTTACTTTACAAGTTCTGTTAGTTGAACTGATTTGTTTTACAAGATTTCA
>NZ_NPJM01000007.1:0-15715 GCF_002251455.1 Prevotella sp. P4-51 | reverse complement strand
AGCTCTATCCGTCTGTGTATTAACTAATTATAAAGAACTCCCGCCCCTTGGGGAGGGTTGGGGAGGGGCTTTGCGTGAGCCGGGTAGGGGCGTTCTGTGGGTCGAGGAGGTGCTCTTCCGCTTCTCTTTTACCTCGTCAAACTGAACTTGATGCTCAATCCGAAATCTCTGGTGGTGGTGGGGAAACTGTTGTTTGCCAACAGCGGTGTGTTGGTCTGTCGGTCGTAATAGAAGCTCATCGTGAGCAGGCGGGAGAGGGTATAGTCTGCCATGAAGCTCAGCTTGAATGCCGTGTTGCCGCTGCTGGCATAGCTGCTGATGGTGGCTATATCGCGGCTGATGCTCGCCTGGCGTCGGTAGCTCAAGTCGAGACGCAGGTTGAGGTCGTTGTTGGTGCCACTCCGGCTGCTTACCGCTGCTGCAGTGGTCGACAGCGTCTTGTTGCGGTTGCCTCTGCCCTTAATCTTACGCATATTGCGGTCGCCGAAGAGCTTGAAGTTGTTGATGCGATAGCCCAATCCTAATACCCAGTCTCTGCTCAGTGCCTCGTTGAGCTGCACGCTCGTCATACTCAGGTTGAGCACACGCGTAGTGCGATATTCCACCTTCGCGGTGAGGTTGTTTTCAAATGTCATGTCTACTCCGAGCAGGGGCGAGAACGCCTCGTTGATGCTGACGCTCGACACGTTGAACATGCTGCTGGGCGTGGGCGCTCCCGTGGTCGTCTCGTTGACGAAGCCCAGCCCGTTCATATACTCCTGGAAGGTGCTGTAAGTGCTGTAGGCTCCCACGGCGTAGACGCTGCGGTAGGCGTGGTTGATGTTGAAGCTCTTGAACACATCCCTGAACCAAGGCAACTTAGCCAGTCCGCTGTAGCGCACCGTCCAGTTGGGCAACATGCGCGCCAGCGATGGGAATATGTCGAGTCCGCTGCCCATGCTGGTATAGGCAGAGAGGAACGCGGGCACCATGACATCGGCACTGTAGCGGTTTACGCCGCCGTTGGCGGGGTCGAAGGTCTTTCCCGCGAGCGAGGTGCCGGCGGGGTAGACCGCACCGGAATACTGGGCTTCGACGCGGTCACGGAAGGCGTCGAGCGAGTTGCAGAACTTCTCAAATGTGGGCGAGTGGAAACCGTTGGTGGCTTCGCCTATGCCGCTCAGGGCGCCCTTGAGCGAGATGGTAGTCATCGTGAATGTGCCGCTCTGTGTGGTGGGGTTGCCCCGATACATGTACTGTATGCTCTTGGCACGGCTCTCGGTGCGGTTTGCCACGAGGTCTATCTTCAGGTTGCACACTGGCTCGAGGGTGAGTCTCAGCTGCACATCCTCGGTCAGGTTGGTGGTGGCGGGCGTGGCCACCGAGTCGCTCATGAGCAGCCAGTCGTTGCGCTTGGCCTTGTCGATGTAGCTGTCGTCTATCATGCCAAAGGCGAAGTCGAGTCCTGGCGACAGGAGTCCGTACCCGCGCGTCTGTCCGAGCGCATTGCCCACGGTAGGCATAAATCCCGGCAGCGAGAGCGAGTAGTTGTTGCGGTAGCTGAGGCTCACGTTGCGCACCATCATCATCACGCGGGCTACCGACTGAGCCGTCTTGTACCAGCCCTTGTCCTCGAGCGGTTCGCGCGGGGTCACCGTCAGCTTGATTTTGGTGAGCGTGTCGACCTTGCTGAATATCTTGATTTGGTTATCACCCACCTTTTTATATTTTATGGCGATGTTCTTGCCGTCCTTGGTCTTGGCGCTCACGTCGATACGTCGTGTGCGCTTGCCGTGGCTTATGAGCAGCGTGGTGTCGGGCGTGAGCGTCAGCTCGCGCTCATAGCTGCGTCGGTTCTTGGGCAGTTCTTTCTTCTGCTTCTCTGCGTTGCCGTCCTTGCCGTTGGCAGCCTGCTTCTTGAGCGTCTCGCGCTGTCGCTGCTTTTCCTTTTTCTCGCGCTCTATCTGCGAGCGGCTCTTCTCGCGTCTGAACTTGTCGTTGACCTTCTTCAGGAAGGGGATGTGGTTGTACAGCCGCTCCATGTTGAAGGTTCCGTTGACATTGAGGTCACGGTTGCTCACGATGTTGTTGCCCAGCGAGGTGCCGTCGTCGAGCGCCGTGCCGCGCACCCAGTTGTAGGTGGCGTTGTAGGTAGCGTTGACATTGGTCCAGTCGAGTATCGGGATGAGGTTGAGTGGCACCTGGTACGACAGGGTGAAGTTCTGGCTGTAGTCGAGCGGCGTTCCCATGTGGCGCAGACTCGTTCTGACAGAGTCTTTCCACTGGGCGTACTCGTCGGGATAGCGTTCCTTGTTGACGGGAGCGTAGGGCTCTTCGATTTCAGCGTGCGTGGCACTCTGGAAGTTCATGTGCAGATTGCGTGTAAGATCCCATCTCAGGGTGAAATCACGGTTCCAGAGAAACTGCGAGCTGAAGGTCAGCGGCAGCTGTCCGCCTCCGAGGTCTTCCATGTCGCGCTCCTGCAGCTCGTAGTAGTTGCGTGTTATCTCGGTGTTGAACCCCACGTTCTGCGGGAGCCAGTTGAGTCCGAACTTCTTGATGATATCGAGCCACTTCGACCTGTTCTTGATTGAGCGGAACGGCTCCCACGCCTTGAATATCGGCGTCCAGTTGTAGTTGAGCGCCCCTCGCCAGTTGTCTTCCTTCTCATAGACCGTCGTCTCGCCGTTGGTCTCGCGGTGGGAGTGGCTGTAGGACAGTGAGAAGTTGGCTGGGTCTATCGGCAGCGGGTGTCTCTTGTTCTGTATGTCTACCCTTACGTTCGACAGCGAGAAGTTGGTGCTTGTCGTCTTGGTCACCGCGATGCTCTTGATAGAGTCTCGCTCCTGTTTGGAGCCGGCAGCGTCGAGCGCATCCTTGAGCAGCATGTCGGTATCGAGCGGGTTGTACTTGGGCGAGGTCTCCTCCTTGGTCACCGAGTAGTAGAGCGGTATGCTCACCTTGGCTTTGTCGGGGAAGAACTTGCCCAGCTCCAGGTTGGTGGTTATGCTGTAGGTCTTGTAGTCATCGGTAGAGCGCTGGCTGACGCCCTCCTCCAGTCCGCCGAAGCCTTCCGACATGTAGCGGCCCTGCATATTGACCGTACCCAGGTCAGAGAGCTGCACGTTGAGGTTGCCCTGTGCCGCCCATCCGCCTCCGTTGTTGTACTCCTTGAGTCGCAGCTCGTTGACCCACACCTCTGCCGACTTGTGGTTGCCCGACTTGTTGCGCACGCCTATCATCATCGTTTTCACCTCGCCCAGGGTGGGGTTGCCCACGATGCTTACGCGGTTGGCAGGGTGGTCGGCGTCGTAGACTGAGAACACGCGCGAGTATGAAGCTGTGCCCTGTGCCTTGGCGATATTGCGCTCCTTCTTGACACGGGTGAAGATGCTCAGCGGGAAGTCAAACATATTAGCCTGGGGCCATACCCGCTCGCAGTCGGAGCGTGAGTAGCGGTCGTAGTGACCCGCTTCGGTGAGCTTCAGGGGGATTTCGTACTCGTAGTAGTTGGTCTTGTAGTCGCTGCCCACACGGATGAAGACGGCTATCTGGTCATCGGCGAGGCTGGTGGTGTTCTGCTCCATCGCGTTGGCATGGACAAACATCTGCAGGCGACGATACTGACGCAGGTCGAGGTTGGTATTCTTGTAGACCGCCTTTGACTCGTTGTTGCCCAGATTGGTTACGACCATGTTGAGTGCCTGCTCGTTGGCCTCTACCAGCTGTGGCTGCGTGGGGTCCTGTGCGCGGTTTATGCCCGGTGGCAGCACATAGTTGACGGGCGACTTGTCGTTGTTTTCCTCGATGTTGATAGAGCTTACTGCCATCTTTCCCGACGACGAAGCGACTCCGTCGAGCGGCTGGTCGTACGTACGCCACTCGCCCTTGACCAGGTCGAGACTGCCGAAGCGCAGCACGATGGGGCGGCTGAACCCGCGGAGATACATACGCATGAAGCGCATGCTGGTGAAGTCGGAGATGGAACCCACGCGGTCTTCGTAGTCGCTGAGGGGGATACGGAACTGGTACCACATGACCTTCTCGGTGGTGCCGTTGCGCAGTGGGACAGCCGCTTCACGGCAGTCTACGATGTGGTTGCGGCCTACAGCCATGTCCTGCGGACGCAGCGAGACGTGGTACTGGTAGTATTTCTCATACTCATTGAGGGTGTAGTCCTGGTTGATGTCCTCGACATCGGGCGTGGTCTTGTAGGAGGTGTCGTAGCCCTCAGTGCGGCTCTCGGAGTCGGGCGAGTTGCCCTGGGGGTTGTTGATGCGCTTGTAGCGTTCGAGTATCGAGGTCTTGGCTTTGTCGAAATCGGTGCCGCGGAAGTAGTGGTAGTTGTCATTGGCAGGGTCGGCCTGGATAGAGTCAAACACCTCGGGGCTCACCTTTGCCCTTGCCTCCTGCAGAAACTGCTGATAGGTCTCAAACTGGCGCTCTTCCTCGTCGCGCAGACCGTTGAAGCCCACATCCTGGAGCGCACGGCTACCCGGCGAGGTGGCAAAGGCGTAGGTCACGTTGGCCTGGGTGGGTACCTTGCCCCATTGCGTGTTGACAAATGACTGTGAACCGTCTACCGGCATGCCGCTCTCATAGAATTTCTTGCCGTCGCGCAGCACATCCTCACTCACCTCACCCAGATTGATATAGAAGTCGCCGCCATACTCATTGGCGTCGGCCTGGCGGTTGGTGTAGACAAACGGGTCCATGAGCCAGAACTCTACATACTCGATGTTGGCTGCCTCGAAATCATTGGTGTTGAGCTTGCGCATCATGCCTCCCCACTTGTCTTTGGGGTTGCGCAGCCGGCCGTCGGCGGTGAGGTCGGGGTTGAAGTTATAAGGACCGCGCTCAGTGGGGTAGTAAGCGAGGTTGAGGATAGGCAGGGTAGAGATGACGCCATTGTAGCTGCTCTGGTCGCGGTTTGGGTAGAGTTCGTTGACCAGCACCTCGCGCACATAGTGGTTGGAGAGCTGCTCGAGGTCGCTCTTGATGTGGGCTGGGGTGAGCGAGCTGCTGCGTCGGGTGAATAGCGGGTCGATGTTGTACCATGCCAGCAGCGAGCGGTCGTAGCCACTGCGGAGCGTAGTCTTGTCGTTGAAGTTGGGAATGGACGACGGCACGCTCGAGATAATCCACGATGAGGGCGTGGAGATGTCTATCTTGCTCGTGGAGTTTTCAAAATCGTCGAGATATGACGCGTTGTCCTGGGTGCCGTGGCTCTGTCCGGCGATGAGCTGGGCAAACTCGGCGTTGAAGGAGATTTGAGATGGCTGCGTCACATGCAGGAATGGAATCTTGTCGAGCATATTGGTGAGCCACTGGCTTTCCTTCTTCCAGTTGAGGTTCACGCCCCAGAGCGTGTTGTTGAGCGGTTCGGTGCCCATATTGACCTTGCTGGTGAGCGCCTGTTCGGTGAGGTGCTGCACGGTACCGCTGAGCTGCAGGTTCTTGTTGAAGTTGTACTCCCAGTTGAGGCCAAACATCGTCTTGCGTTGCTGTCCGTAGTCCGACTGACTCTCGAGAGAGACGTTAATCTGCGTCCCTGCATCTATCAGACTTTGGTTCAGGATGGTCACTTCGCCCGCGCTGTAGTCCACGGTGTAGTCGCTGCCCTCGGTGAGGGTCACTCCGCCGGCGGTTACCACCACCGAGCCTTGTGGTACGTTGTAGGCGCCGAGCGAGATGACGCCCGATGCGCTGCCTTTGAACTGTCCCGTGAGTATATACTTGTTCTTCTCGGCTATCTGCCGTGCCACCGTCTTGGTGGTATCATAGAGCTCGGTGAAGGCGTAGCGCTTGGCGCGGTCGGGGGCTACGCCCTTGGCCACGAGGTAGTTGTAGAGGTAAGAACCGAAGGGCTCGGTGCATGGGAAGAAGACGCGGCCGTTGCTCACGGTGTAGCCTTCCACGAAGTCGAAGTAGCCGTTGGGGTTGGGCTTGTTGTTGTTGTCCAGACGGTCGGCGCCGAGCACACGGATGATGGGCGTCTCCTTGACCTGGGTTTCAGGGATGTAGTTGAGATAGACGCCGGCGGTATCGCTCTGGAACTTCACATCGAGGCGGAACTTCTCTTTCTCCACGCTGGAGGCCAGGCTGTACACGTTTTTCATCATCAGGTCCCAGTTGCCCTGCGTCGGGTTGTTGCTGGTGTTCTTGAGCGACTTGACAAAGAGTGCCTTCTTGACATCGGTCACGTCAGAGGCAAACTCGCCCACCTGGTAGGTCACGCCGCCGTAGGTGTACTCGTAAGCCACAGCCAGCACCTGGTCGGTCTGGAGTGTAGAGCGCAGCGATATATAGCCGAGCGACTGGTTGAGCGTGTACTCCGACGGCGACAGCAGTCGCGCGCTCTCCAGTTTCTCATAGTCCACGCCACCCACGAGTCCTGCCCCGTCGAGGGTAGAGTTGACGGCGTCGATGTCGCGGGCGGCGGCATAGGTGGTGGTCATGGTCTGATACTCGCTGTTGGCGCTGTTGGCAGGCACGGGCTGTCCGGTGGGCGTCCACATCGTGTTGCTCACCTTCTTGTTTTCGCCCAGGTCGGTCAGCGCCACGATGTTGCGCGTGTTGGTAGCCACGCCGCTCTTGTTGGTCACCCATATCTCGACGCGGTTGATGGTGATGCCGGTCGTCATGTTGGGCAATGTGCGCATGGCAGCGTCATACTTGCTTCGGAAGTATTGGGAGAGGAAGAAGTGCATGTTCTCCTCATAGTTGGCGACGTTGATTTCAAACGGCGTGAGCTGGATGCCGCCCTTGGCGGAGACGCTGCTGGTGTTGCTCTTCTTCTGCGAGGCGACGAGCTGCAGCTTGAGGCGGCCAAACTGCAGGTCGGTGCGCAGACCGAAGAGCGAGCTGGCTCCCTTGATGAGCGACGAGTTGGAGGGGAAGGTCACGTTGCCCGCCTCGACCAGCTTGATGATTTCGTCCTCCTTGCCTTCATACTTGAGCTTCAGGTTCTGGGCGTCGTAGTCGAAGGTGGCGTCGGTGTTGTAGTTGAGGTTCATGTTGACCTTGTCGCCCACCTTGCCGTTGACATTGAGGTTGATCTTCTCGTCGAAATCTATGGTAGTGGTCTTGCGGTTGCGGATGGGCAGACTGGGGTTGTCTATGTTCTTGAGCGTGGCGCCCAACTTGAGTTCGGCGCTTCCCTGTGTCTTGATGCGCACGCCGCCGGGGCCGAATATCTTCTCGGCGGGTCCCAGGTCGAAGTGCATGTCGGTGAAGTCAAACTTCTCCTTGCCCTTGGCCTGGTACACCTCGTCGTTCTTGTCGCGGTAATAGCGGTTGCGCGCCTGGCGCTCGCTCCATCGGCGATACTCCTCGGGCGTCATGATGATGGGCGCCTCGAGCCACACGCTGCCGATGCGCGTGCCTATCATGTAGCAGTCGAGTGTGTCGTTGTAGACCACCTGCTGGTTCAGGTTGTCGGGGCGTTTCAGGTCGGCGGCGGGCAGACGGTAGTCGTCTATCGTGAGCGCCGTGGTGCGCTGTATCTTCCAGCGCGGGTGGAGCAGCGAGTCGGGTATGGTGTCCTCGTCGATGGCTATGGGCTGCGCCGCAGCCTTGATGCGTGGCACGGTGTCGGTGGGTGTCGTGGCTTTCGTGCCCTGCTGCTGTCGGGCGGGGCGCACGGTCTTGCGGCTCTGAAGATAGGGCACAGAGGCATAGCCTATGGTCGAAACCATAGGTATCATGATTAATGCCAACTTTATCCAGTGTCTTATCTTCTGCCTTTGCATGGGTTTACTTTATCTGTTTGAGCGCCAGCTTGACCACCTGCTCCACGGGCATGGTGGGCTCGTCTTGCAGGATGGCAGCCACAATCTTGGCAGAGGGAGCCGGAGCGAAGCCCAGCATGGTAAGGGCGCTCACAGCCTCGTCTCTCACGCCCATGTCAATAGAGGGTGCGGTAGAGGTCGAGGCGTGCAGCTCGGTGGCGATGCCCATCTGCACGATTTTGTCCTTGAGGTCAACGATGATGCGCTGTGCGGTTTTCAGTCCGATGCCCTTGACGGCTTTCAGCATGCGCTCGTCGGCAGAGGCGATGGCGTTGCAGAGCTCCGATGGCGACGATGCCGAGAGTATCATGCGCGCCGTGTTGGCGCCCACTCCCGATACGGTGATGAGCAGTCGGTAGAGGTCGCGCTCCTGGCGAGAGGCAAAGCCGTAGAGTGTATAGGCGTCGTCGCGGCCGCCGGTCACGAGGTTTTCGTGTACGTAGAGCTTCACCTCCTTCTTGCCTTGGATGGTGCTGTAGGTATTGAGCGAGATGTTGAGGGCATATCCCACTCCGGCTGCTTCTACCACAGCCGTGGCGGGGGTGAGTTCGGTCAACTCGCCCTTGATATATTCTATCATTTTGTACGTGTTATATTATATAATATACATTATTAACGCAGTCGGTGCCCGATTTATTGTATTTGTGCCCGATTTTATTGCCTCCGCCCTCATTTTTACGCTCTCCACGCAGGGGTTGGCGAGGACGGTGGGTGCCGTCGTCGGCACGGGTGGCAGCGATAACCAGCTGACAGCCACCCCTATAGCCGTGAAGCAGGGGAGCGGCATGGGCGTGATGCCCCCCAACCCGCTGGTGGTGTGCGGAATGGTGGTGGAGTTGCGTGGGATGATGGTGGAGTTGCGCGGAATGGTGGTGGAGTTGCGTGGGATGGTGGTGGCAGCGAGTGGATTGTTGCCGGAAGGCATTGTAAAGTTGATTTCAAGGTGCGAAATAATGATTGCAAACCGCGATATAATGATTTCACACCGCGAAACCGTCATTTCCAACCCCGAAACCAAAATGAAGTCCATCTCCGTGAGGATGATGGCAGTCGGGGATGCGCTTAGTGTATGCGTTGTTATTCGTGTGTGTTTCCATATTCCTTGAATATACCATCCCAAGAAGATACAAAAAGATTTGTGGCTTTTCAGGGCTTCGCCCTATGCGTCCGTGTGTGTCGGGAGATATCTCGAGAGCGAGCTCTCGGATATTCCCCGTCACCCCCCATCCGCGCCTGCCTGATGGCAGGCTGAAAAGTCGCAAATACAAAAAGTCCGCCGTTGGCGGTAAAAAAAGTCCGGCTGCGCCGGTACAAAAAAATGATTACCTTATTATCTATCGGTAGCGTCATATAGATGGGATAACACAATCAGCTGTTTTTTTACCGCCAAAGGCGGTCTTTTTTTACGGCCACTGGCCGCTTTTTGAAACGTGGCGGCTGTTGTCGTCATGCAAAGCATGGCGTTGGGGATGGCGGCGACGACACGGAGGAAAACTCGTTTTCCGACTGGTGTCACCGACAGCCACAAAAAGGCGAAGCCGACAACAGCCGCCATGGCTTTTTGTGTTTATATCAACCCCTAATAGAAGCAGTTATTAATGGATTAATCCCGCAATTGAAACCTTGTTTCCTGCCGTGGTAACGCCTTCGGCTAACCGCAACTCTTACAGAGTAGCTAAGTAGGGTGGGTTTCTTACCCAGGGTAGAGGCGCTGCTCGCCTCAACCCTGGGCTATGAAATCGCAACTCCATTACCTTTCCGCGTCGCACTGCGCCGCGCCGGTGACCGTTGGTTCAGAGTTGCCGGGGGTGCGTCCCGTCCACCACAGGCCCCATCCTAACCTTCCCCCACGAGGAAGGAAAAAGCCCAAATGAAGGCCCCATCCCAGCCTTCCCCAAGGGGAAGGTGTGCACCACAACCTCCTCAAACACAACGAGAACGAATTCCCGCCCCTTGGGGAGGGTTAGGGAGGGGCTTACAATCAGCTGTTTTTTTACCGCCAAAGGCGGACTTTTTGAACGGCCAACGGCCGCTTTTTGAACCGTGGCGGCTGTTGTCGTCATGCAAAGCATGGCGTTGGGGATGGTGGTGATGATAAAGAGGAAAACTCGTTTTCCGACTGACGTCACCGCCACCCCCAAAAAGGCGAAGCCGACAACAGTCTCCATGGCTTTTTGTTTTTTATATCATCCTATATTATGTCCTGCTGCAGGTAACGCCTTCGGCTAATCGCAACTCTTACAGAGTAGCTACACCTTATTAATATATATACCCAGGGTAGAGGCGCTGCGCACCTCAACCCTGGGCTATGAAATCGCAACTCCTACAGAGTTGCCGGGGCTGTGTACCATCCACGATGGGCTAACATCATTATACCATTGGGTGCGCACCATCCACCATGGACTAATCATTTAATACCCACGGTAACATACCATCACCAATGGCCAAACAATCAAACATCATTGGATGCGTCACATCCACAATGGGCTAACACCAGTAAACGCCCAAATATATATTGACCATACACATCGGAACATGGTACGCCCCCTGGCAACTCTGTAGGAGTTGCGCTTTCCCAGCCCAGGGTTGCGGACGAAGTCCGCTACCCTGGGTAGCAGCCCCACTAACATGGCAACGCTGTAAGTGTTGCGATTAGCCGTAGGCGTTACTCGCAGCAGGATGGTGGGCAGAAATGGATAGGTGGATAGTATCAGATTGAGTATAACGCCTTCGGCTAATCGCAACTCTTACAGAGTAGCTACACCTTATTATATATATACCCAGGGTAGAGGCGCTGCATAACGAGCCCCTCCCCGACCCTCCCCAAAGGGCGGGAGTTTTTATAATTAGTTAATACACAGCCGAATAGAACTCCCGCCCCTTGGGGAGGGCTGGGGAGGGGCTTTAGCTGCTCGCGATGACTGTACCAGGGCACAATGCATCAACAAACGAGACAGCCCGAGACACGGCGCTACTGCACCAGTCTCGGGCTGTTATTCTATTTTTCCTATTCAGCGACTATTGCGCTGTATATCTAATTATCGGTTATTTGAGAACGGGTCTAACTGCATATTTTGCATTCTCGCCATGAGCTGTTGTTAATATAAATGTTTGTAAATATGGCTTTACATTATAGTAAAGAGACAAACAGGAGCAGGATTTTGATTCATTATCCTGATAGGATGACCAATAATTACCAGAAAATTCTGTACCATAATTTTTAGCATTAACCAATGGCAAGAATATGCTGTTACGAGTATATCCTGGCTGAACTCCAGTAAACTTGAAGCCAAATTCATTATTCTCTTGCAAATACTCAACTTTCACGGTACTGGTCGTAAATGTTATATCACCATCAACTTTTCCTAAAAGACCACTCATCTCTTCCTTGGTAGGCACTCTCCAATTGCCCTCCCAGAAAGTATTTGCATTGGCATCAGTCCATGTCATTGTTCCATCCACATTCTTCGTAGCAAACTTAGGACCGCCTGCCCACAGCTGTACCCAATCTACCAACTCTCTTTTTTTACCATCGATAGTAGCTTCTACCTTTCCGCTCACTGGACCGGTGGTCAGGTTGTAGTACTTGCCGGCTGTGAGACCTTTATCCTTGGTGGCCCTGACCAGGGTTCCGCCATTGTAGATGGCAATCTTCACTCCTGCGGGTACTGCGATATAATAGGTGCCGGGTTCTGGCTTTGTGAGCAGGCTAACCTTGGAGTTGCTGGTCGTCACAGTAAATTCTGTAGTACCCTTGGTAGCTTCGAGGCCAGACACCCACTTGTCGTCGCTTGTCTTTACTTGGATGTCGCAAGCGATGCTATCTACCTTGATACGCAGGATGGCTACCTGGGGCGTGAGCCTAATGTTGAGGCCATCGGCGCCGGTGGTGGCAGACGCGGTCTTGCCAGCACAGGCATAGTAGTTGGCTACGCCAGCCAAATCACCTGTCTGTCCTGCAAGATTGACAGTGTTGCCAGGGAAATAGGCGTACCAGTCGGCAGCCGCAGTAGTGGTCTGTGCATTGGTAGAGGTGAAAGTCTCACCCTGCTTGGTAAATGTATAATAAGATTCGACCTGAGAGTTGGTCACATTGAGCATGTCGTTGACGGCAAAACTGAACTTATAGGTGCCTTTCTCGCCTTCATCCATGGTGGCTCGCGAAGCGGGCTGTTCTACAGTGGCGTTGAGGGTCATGCCCTGGGTGGCACCGCCGAAATCGTCGTTGCTGCAACCGGTCATCATCATCGCTGTAGCAGCTATCAAAAACAATAATGTCTTCTTCATTTTCCTTAATTCTTAGTTCTTGTCTGTTGTATTGTTGCCTATGGAGCATGGGTCTACTTATTCCCACACATCTTCTTCATCACCGCTTGTGACGTCACCTTGTACTGTGATGTTTCCAGTGCCACTTCCTGCGAGGATAGCGAGGGGCTGTACGGCGAAGACAGTGGTCGCCGGCTTAATGTAATGTTGCTTGTTCATCTTGTTGAAATTCTATTTAGTTGTTATATATATATTCATGTATAGCGGCAGTGGTCTCTCCATCTCCCCCATCGAGGACATGGCAAACTGCGACATAGATATAGGTAATAGTGGTGGAAAGTGAGGTTCCTGCGGCATGCCCATGCGCCATACGATTATGGTCGAAGCCTTGCAGAGGAGCTCTACAGCCATCCAGCCGGTAGGTTTGATTCAGATGGATTTGAAAATCAGATTTGCAAAGGTAGTGATAAAGGCTGGAATAATGGCCGGTTTTTCATTTTTTAACACCATAAACACGTTAACTATCATGCCATAAGGGGCCATTGGCATCGCCGCGCGCCCATAGACCCTTACCCCGACGGAAGCTGTGCTGACGGCGAGAGCAGCGACCACGGGCTTCGCCATCGGCGGCAAGGGCGCTGCCGAGAGGGCACAAAAAAGCAGCCTCTGCTGCCCGAGCCTGTGGCCCATGACAGAAAGGCTGCCTCTATGTTAAGTTAATGTGCTTGCAGTTAAAGTGGCTTGTACTCTACGAATGCCTCCATAGCCTCGTAGCATGCCAGTCCGAGCGAGTCGTAGAGAGCTGCAGTGGCGCGGTTGCGGTCTTCGGCACGCTGCCAGAACAGGCGCTCGTCGTTGCCCAGGAAGGGAGCGCTCTCCATCTGTGAAGAGTGCTTGAGGATGGAGTTGCGCTTGGCGCGGAGTTCCTCGGGGCTCATGGGCACACACATCTCGATGTTCTCGATTTCCCATTCAGCCCACGCACCACGGTACATCCAGATGCGGCAGTCCTTGAGCCACTCGGCACCGGCGTTCTTCTCTTCGTCGATGGCTGCAAAGACGGCGTCGGTACACTTGCGGTGGGTACCGTGGGGGTCTGCCAGGTCGCCGGCAACAAATATCTCGTGGGGCTGAACCTTGCGGAGCAGTTCGCGTACAATCTCAACATCCTTCTCGGTCATGGGGAGCTTCTCTATCTTGCCGCTCTCATAGAACGGAAGATCAAGGAAGTGAACGTGGTCGAGAGGTATATTGTTGTAAGTACATGCAGTACGGGCTTCACCACGGCGGATAAGGCCCTTGATGGTACGCACCTCGGGAGTATCTACATCGCCCTCCTTCTTGTTCTTGAGTGTCTTCTTGATGTCCTTGTACATCTTGGTGATGACCTCGTCCTTGCTGTCCATGAAGAGTTGGTTGTAACCATTGACGAAG
Organism: Prevotella sp. P4-51; assembly: GCF_002251455.1. NCBI lineage: Bacteria > Pseudomonadati > Bacteroidota > Bacteroidia > Bacteroidales > Prevotellaceae > Prevotella > Prevotella sp. P4-51. Next base: position 2,246 of record NZ_NPJM01000007.1, on the reverse strand, counting down.
TGCATGAAGCGTGTCACCTCCTCGTCGCCCACGGCAATGTTGCCACTGGTCTCATAGGCTACATGCAGGTCGTGACCCTGCTTGACGAGGCGCTGGATGGTACCACCCATAGAGATGACGTCGTCGTCGGGATGGGGCGAGAAGACAATGACGCGCTTGGGGAATGGCTTGGCGCGCTCGGGGCGATAGGTATCGTCGGCGTCGGGCTTGCCTCCAGGCCATCCGGTGATGGTGTGCTGCAGGTCATTGAATATCTTGATGTTGGCATTGTAAGCCGAACCATAGAGGGCGAGCAGCTCGGAGAGTCCGTTCTCATTGTAGTCCTTGTTGGTGAGCTTGAGGATGGGCTTGCCAGTAATCTGGCAGAGCCATACGAGGGCAGCGCGGGTGAGCTTGTCGGTCCACTTGCAGCTGGCTACCAACCAGGGATGGATGATGCGGGTGAGCTTGCCGGCGGCGGGAAGGTCGATGACCACATGGGCATCGTTGTGGGTCTGGAGGAACGATGCGGGAATGGAGTCGCTAATCTTGCCTTCGACCATGCTGCGCACAATCTCTGCCTTCTCCTCTCCCCATGCGGTGATAAACACCTTGCGGGCAGCCAGGATGTCGGCGATACCCAGGGTGACAGAGCATGGAGGCACAGGCTCCTGAGAGCCGAAGCTCAGCGTCATCTCCTCGCGGCTGATGGCGTCGATGAGGATGAGGCGGGCCTGAGAAGTGAGGGTAGAGCCGGGCTCGTTGGTAGCGATGTTACCCATACGGCCTACGCCGAGCAGCATCACATCGATGCCGCCAAAGGTCTGGATGCGCTGCTCATAGAGGCGGCACTGGCTCTGCACATCTTCCTGGGCGATGGTACCGTCAAGGGTATAGACATTCTGCTCGGGAATGTCGATGTGGCTCAGCAGACGCTGGCGGAGCTGGCTGATGGTGCTGTGCTGGCTGTCGGCAGCGAGGGGGAAAAACTCATAGGCGTTGAAGATAACCACGTTCTTGAAGCTGACGAGCTTCTTCTCGTAGCGGTCTATCAACTCGTTGAATACGGGGGTCAGCGACTGGCCTGTACCCATACCTAAGACACAATACTTGCCGAGCAATTCCTTGGCCTTGATTTCGGCCACGATGGCATCGGCTATCTTCTGCGCACCTTCATCCACCGTGGGATAGATGTCGGTGAGGATGTGTTCGTCGCGTGTAATCTCGGAGCGCTCTACGGCCGTCTTGGGGTTATAAAACTCTTCGGGAACTGTGTTGAATACAATCTGCGAACTTAAGTTAAGTCTCATTGTCTTATCAGTTATAGAAGTTCTTATAAATTATCTTTCTCGATATCCTTGAAGTACTTGTAAGTACCCACCTTGAGCTCCTCGGTGGCAGCCTCATCGGCTACGATGATGGCATGGGGATGCTGCTGCAGGGCGCTGATGGTCCAGGCCTGGGTCACGGGACCTTCGACAGCTGCCTGGAGGGCGCGCGACTTGTGGTGACCATTGACGAGAATCATCACCTCGCGGGCTGCCAGCACAGTGCCTACGCCTACGGTGAGGGCGTGCTTGGGCACCTTGTTGACATCATTGTCGAAGAAGCGGCTGTTGGCGATGATGGTATCTGTAGTAAGTGTCTTGATGCGTGTGCGTGATGAGAGTGAAGAGAAAGGCTCATTGAAAGCGATGTGGCCGTCAGGTCCGATACCGCCAAGGAACAGGTCGATACCGCCTGCTTCCTCTATCATCTGCTCGTAGTGGGCGCACTCGGCGTCGAGGTCTTCGGCGTTGCCATTGAGAATGTGGATATTCTCGGCGGGGCAGTCGATGTGGTCGAAGAGGTTGCGACGCATGAACGAGTGGTAACTCTCGGGATGGCTCTCGGGCAGTCCTACATACTCATCCATATTGAATGTGATGACATGCTTGAAGCTAACTTTGCCAGCCTTGTAGGCTTCTACGAGGCAGCGATACATACCCTCGGGCGAAGAACCCGTAGGCAATCCCAACACAAAAGGTTTCTCCGCTGTAGGGGCAGCGGCGTTGATACGTTCAACGACATGATTGGCAGCCCACTGAGACAGCTGCGCATAGTCGGATTCGATAATTAATCTCATTGCTCTGATGTTTAAGTTATATCCTATTTGAATTACAAAGTTACACATTATTAATAATAAAAAGGACAAAAAACGGATAAAAAACATCCCCGCGGCGTTTTTTGTTGGTTCCGGCTGCAGCCATCATCGGCGGCACAGCCAC